>JBELAS010000003.1:0-18455 GCA_049508615.1 Acidimicrobiales bacterium | reverse complement strand
GGTCGACATCGCCGGAAGACTACGCTCCCGCGTCCGTTGGCAGACTTTCGGTGGCAAACCTAAACTGACTGATCAGTCAAGAAACCCGGGCGTGCAGAAGGGTGCCAAATCGAACAATCCGGCAAGGACAGCCGGGTGGTCACACAGTGATTCATCGGTCACGTAGCAGATCACCGGTTCGCCGACTGACACGTCACCGGTTCGCCGACTGACACGTCACCGGTTCGCCGACTGACAGGGCGGAGACAGAATGCAAACGAGACTCACCGAGGTCCTCGGAATCGAGCATCCTGTCATGCTCGCAGGTATGGGAGGCGTTTCCTACCACCGCCTAGTGGCCGCAGTCTCGGAAGCCGGCGGGCTCGGGTGCCTGGGCGCCTCCACCATGTCCATCTTGGAGATGGTGGAGGAGATCCGCCGGGTGAGAGAGCTCACGGGCAAGCCTTTCGGCGTCGACCTGCTGACTGCCATGCCTGGCGACATGAGCCAGCAGGTGGAGAAGATCGTCGAAGGCGGGGCCTCGGTGTTCGTCGCCGGCCTGGGCGTGCCCACCGACGTGGTCGACCTTTGCCACCGTCACGGGCTTGTGGTCATCAACATGTGCGGGAAAGTGGACCACGCGCGCCGCTCGGTGGACGCCGGATGCGACATCGTCGTCGCCCAAGGTACCGAGGCGGGAGGTCACACGGGCCTGGTCGCCACCTTCCCTCTCGTGCCCCAGATCGTCGACGCCGTGGGAGACCAGGTCCCGGTGGTCGCGGCTGGAGGGATCACCGATGGAAGGGGTCTGGCAGCCGCTCTGGCACTGGGTGCAGACGGCGTGTGGGTGGGCACGCGGTTCATAGCCACTCCCGAGGCCCGCGCCGTCGCCGGTTTCAAGGAAGCATTGCTGGACACCGCCGAGGACGGCACGACGATCAGTCGCGCCTACTCGGGCAAGACGATGCGTGTCGTACGCAACGCGTACACGGCCTACTTCGACGAGCATCCCGACGAGCTTCAACGGTTCCCGGCGCAACTGGGTCGCTCGATCGGGGACAAGGCATTTCATCTCGGCGGTGACGCGAAGACCACGGAGGTCGATCCCTCCATGGAGTGCTACCCGGCGGGTCAGGGGGTAGGCGCGGTCCGCGGGCTGGTGCCGGCGGGGGAGCTGGTCCTGCGGTTCGTGACCGAAGCCGAAGCCGCTGTGGCTCGGGTCACCAGCGCCATCGTGCGCGCATGACACCCGCGTCAGGTAAGCGCGCGCTCCACGCAGGCCGCGAAGAGCTCTGGTGCCTCGAGCATCGGGTAGTGCCCGACTCCCGGCAACCACTCCAGCGAAGCGTCAGGCCGAGCTTCTGCAAGGCGCGAAGCCATCTCGCTGAGTGCGATCGGGTCGTCGGTCCCCCAGACGATCGAAAGTGGAGAGGGGTGCCGCTCGATGGCCCCTGTGTAGCGATCCTGGTGACGTCGGCGCTCCTCGATGTAACGAATGGTCCGAGGTAGCAGCAGATGGCCGTCGGCGTGCGTGACAAAGTCGCACGCCGCGCTGACATCGGCGTCGGGAACTTTCGAGCGCGCGCTGAAGGTGGCGCGCAGCCCCGCAGCGACCGCTGCCGCATCCACTCCCGCAGTCTCTGCTAGTCGCTCGTCGGGGAGAGCTAACAGCATCTGCTGGCCCGCGCTCAGTTTGGCCATCTCGATGTAGATGCTCCCGTTCGTCACCACACGTCGCGTCACCTCGGCCGGGAAGCGGCCTTCGGAGTGGCGCGCCAGGAGCTCGCCACCGACGCTGTCGCCGACATCGTGGGTCAGAAGGCAGAGGCTTCGCACCCCGGTCTCGGCGACGAAGGCAGTGACGACGTCGGCCTGCACGTCGAGGGTGTAAGCCATGTCCGGCTTGGCCGACAGCCCGTATCCGATCATGTCGAGCAGCAGCACCCGCCCGCCACGTCCGAGCCGGTCGACCACGTGGCAGAAGTCGAACGACGACGTAGGAAAGCCGTGTAGGACGAGCAGAGGCTCTCGGTCCTCGGTGCCCGATGCCCGCATGTCGATGGTGAACACCTTGTACCCGACGAGCTCACGGTACTCTCCCCGGCGCTCCCACTCCGCCACGGCCGGCGACGCCATTTCCTGGGGCACTTGCATACTCACCTCCTGCGACGACTCGCCCCTGCATCGAGACTCGCACACCGCTCACCACCCTGCATGCGCCACGCCGGACGAGAACCTTGCACGTGGTTCTGCATCGGCCGGGGCCTGTCGGCTTCACCTCTTCTTCTCAGCGCGATCGAACGACCCGAACATCTCGGCGCGAAGATCACAGCGGTCCTTCGAACCCAAAAGGAGACGCGCCTTGTCCGACGGCCGCTTCGTAGCAGGCGGCCTGGAGGACCACGACACCGGTACTCGAACCAGATGGGTCAAGCAACTCAGCGGCCCGCCGGCGGGCTCTTCTCGAAGAACAGTGCCCGTCTAGGGCAGTCACGTACGGCGCGCTGAGCCAGATCGACCAGGTGCGGCGGCACGGGCCCGTCGTCGAGGACCGGGTACCCCCATTCGTCCACCCCCACGATCTCCGGTAACAGCTCGGCGCAGTAGCCGAAGGCGTCACAGGCGATCGGGTTGACCCGCAGGTGCACCGGCGTCACGGTCATGGCCATCGCATGCTCACCACGGCCTCCCGCTCACCAGCGTCCGCTTACGGCTTCGTCCGCTGATCGCGATACAGCTAAGACCGGCCTGCGTTTCGAGCCCTGGCAAGGTCTGTGGCGGGCATGCTCGGCGAAATCGGATGCGAACACTCGCAGGGAGCTGCGGACGAGCCGGACGACGCCGTCGGGATGTCGACATGCTCCCCGCCCGGCCACGGCATCGAGACGCATTCGCAACCTCGCCAATGCAGGCCGGTCCCCTTCTCCGCGAGCAAGACGTGCCAGGTCACCCGCTATGGCGGGAAGACCGAAGACGCAGGGCCCGCACTGCCCAGCGCTCTCTTCCGCCATGTACATGGCAATTCGTGCGGTCTCGACGACACCGCACGATGAGATGCCGACCGCGACGAGCACGCCTGCACCCATGGCGCTGCCCGCAGCAGCCAGTGGCCCCGGCGCGTACGGGGTGTCGAGCAGGTCCGGGGACAGCCACGTACCGCCGTAGCCGCCCACGAGCACGCCGGCGAGGGGCGCCACCAGGCCGGCACCCTCGAGGATGTGGCCGACCGGGGTACCCAGCTCCACCTCGTAGACCCCGGGGTGCGCCAGCTCCCCTGACGTGCTCACGAGCGAGGTGCCCGGTGCGTCGGGCAGGCCCGCGGTGCGAAACCACTCCGGGCCGTGTCGCGCGATGAGGGCCACGTGCGCCAGGGTCTCGGCGTTGTGCACCAGGGTCGGACGTCGCCTGACCGTGAGGGGAGTCCCCTTTTGCCGGCGAAATGTCGGCTTCGCATCGCCCCCTGCGATCCAGCCCACCAGCGCCGACTCCTCGCCGCTCACGTATCGACCCGGAGGCCGAAGCACTTGCACCGGGGCTCGCCCGAGTCCGGCGGCCGCCCGCTCGTCGAGGGCCCGCTGCACGCTTCGGGCACCGTCAGGCCGATCGTCGGCCACACACACAGCGACCTCACGGGCACCGACTGCCAGGGCAGCGAGCTCCGCCCCGTCGAGCACGAGGTGCGGTGCGCCCGACAGCAGAGCCCGGTCCTTGTCGCTGGCGGGTTCACCCTCCATGGCGTTCACGACGAGCAGGGGGTGACGAGAGTGGCGTATGGAGTCCCACTTGCGAGCCACGGGGAACCCCGCACCTCCGCGCCCGGTAAGCCCCGACCGCCGGACGGATTCGAGCAGTCTCTCGGAGAATTGGAAGTCGCCGCGCCCTGGGAGCGGCAGCGGGCCGTGCACTGAGAGATGCCCGCCGAGATCGGCTCTTGCGGTCTCGAACCAACCGGCGAGGATCCTCGGCGAGGCCGCGGTGATGGTGGGAGGGGCCGTATCAGTTGTCGTCACCGAAGCTCCCGGATCCGGAGGTGACGGACATGAGCTGCCCGGTGAACTGGCTGCCGGCGATGGAGACGTCGACTCGCAAGGCAAGCGAGCCCCCGGCCTGATCGTGCAGAGCGAGGAGCATCCGAGAGCCATCGAGCCCGACGATGCTCCCCTGGTACTGGCCAGGAACGCCGGGAGAACCGAAGCTGGCCTGGCTCTGTTGCATGACTACGCCACCCGAAGAGTCCGAGCTCCCGACGATGAGAACGTCGAGCACAGCGCGCAGCGATCCTTCCGTCTGCGCCTTCATGGTGATTTGCTCCAACCCGTTCGACTGCGCCGATTGGGAGATCGAGCCTGCCAGGGTCGCTCGATAGGGGGGCGACGGCAAGGAAGTAGAGGTGGAGGTCTGGCCCGTCGGCGACGAAGCAGACGGAACCGAGCTGCGCGGTGGCGTCGCCGACGCGCTCCTGGCTCCCCTCAGAAGCGAGGGCGGCGTACCTGCTCGGGCCGCCCATCCCGGCCGAAGTGGCCCGCTAGTCGTCCACGCAGCGATCGCGATCACCGCCAGCACGCTCCCCACACCGGCGAGCACACGCGTCCCCGCCCGGGCGGGCCACCCGGAGGTCAGCCGCCAGCCGATCGCGGCCAGCACCGCCGCCACGCAAACAACGGTGAGGACGATCATCCACCCGAGATGAGGGTCGGTCCCCGTGCCGAGCCCGTGGAGCAGGGCAACGGGCCAGCTCGCATAAGCGAGCCAGTGCAATGCACGCCATACGCGGTGATTGATGCGCTGGCGCAGCAGGCTCGAGATCGTCACGGCCAGCAGGAGGTCGACGGCGACCGTGCCCAGGCCGAGCCACAGCCGCCTGTAGGAAGAGGTGAAAGGGACAAGCACCGACACCCAGCCAATCGGGGCGTAGGAGTCCGAAACGGTGGTGGCGACATGCAAGCCGATGAAGACCATGCTCAGGAGCGAGACACGCCTGTGCAGGTCCTGCAGCGCGAACCTCGGCCATTGGGTCGTGCCGAAGCGCACGGCGGTGAGGACTCCCAAGACGACACTCGCGGTCAGCACGACTAGAGCCACGACACCCGTGGCTCTAGTCGTGTACCAGAGAAGATGTGACGAAGTTGCGATCACCTGAGCGAGGAGGCAGGGGTCATCTCACCACGAAGTCCCTCCCGACACCGCGGTCGGGGTCCTCCTAGAGGGAGCCGGCGCCGTCGTCGGCTGGGTGATCGCACCTCCCGAGGAACCGGAAGAGCCAGACGTACTCGAGCTGCCGGAGGTCGTAGATGCTGCAGGAGCCGGGGCCGTGGCAGCAGGCGAGCCGTTGGTGGCAGCCACCGAGGAGCTCGACCGGCCCGGGATCTGGTGCGCGACGGCTCCCACGATCAATGCGACCGCCGTCACGGCGCCTACAGTCGTCCAGCGGAACGCCCGGCGGACACGGTCGAACGCCATGGCTCGTTGGTCCTTGATGCTCCCGTAGTGCGAGTGGTGCTGCGAAACCGTCATGGTCAACCCCTTCCTCGCCCATGGTGCTCCCAAGGACATGACCAAAGCATGAAGGGCGGCTTTGAACCAACTGTGAGTTTCGAGCTGGCTATGAGCTTCGAGCTGGGAACAGGCTGTGAGATCAGGCCGGCGAAGTCCCGTCAGTGCGCGCTAGAGGCAACCCACGGACCTGTACGACCCGGGAACAACAATCCCAGCGGCACGCCGGTGGCGACGCTGGTCACGATCGCCCATTGACGCATGCCCGCGCGGGCCACGTCCTTACGGGTCTTCGCATCCAATCGCGTGGAGCAAGATGCTCTTGTCCGATCGTGCTGCCTATGGCGCACGACGGTCATTGAGTCAACGCTGAAGCATCACCGTCACGTCGTCATTAGGGTTCCGCGTTCAAGCGTCCTCTAGAGACGAACCTAGAGATGCAGGGCGCGCCGTGACCTATAATAGGTGCGCCAAACGAGCCGGTGGACCGGGATCCACCGCGGGATGTCGCGAAGACCCGGTATGAACGGGACGAACAACAGCAACAATGTCGCCGCGCCCGTCAGGTAGACCGCGATCAGGTCCACGTTCGCCGACGTTCGGAAGCCCGGGATCTGGTACCAGAGCTGATAGAGCCACAACCATGGCTGGCCCGGGTAGCTACCGGTCTCGTTCAGCACCCCCCACTGCGTTCCGGTCAGGTGCTGAGCTTGGGCCTGTCCGGCAAAGTAGCTCCCGTCCTCGAGGAACAGCAGCGGCCGGGTCAGGTTGGTCCCGTAGAAGCTCTCGTGGGCGATGAGGTCGGCATCGAGACCACCGGCTCTCGCCAGAGACAGCTCGGTCGCTGCCAGGACCGGAACCGGGCCGTCCTTAGCCTGGGGCACCCTCGGCACGCCGTTCACGAACGTCACGTGAACCAGAGCGGTCAAGTACGCCTGCGCCCAGCCCTGCTCAGTGGCTGCGTCAGCCGAACGGTAGATCGCGAGCTCTCGTGCGAGTGCGGAGTCCGTGGGAGCCACTTTGGCGAGAGGATCGAGCACGAAGCTCCTGGCGGGGTCGATGTGCTCGTGAACGCCGGCGAGGGTCTGCCACGACACCCCGATCCGCTGCACGTTGGTGCTCCCGTTGTTGTAGGGAGGCCCGTATTGAGCTGTCTCGCTCGTTCCGGCAAGCTCGCTGGCCGTCGTTCCGAGGAAGTCCGCCGGAGCCGCCGTCGCCCAGGTCCGGACGTCGATCGGTGGAACGTCGGGGGACGAGAGGAGCCCTGCGAGCAGGAACGTCAGCACCAGCACGACGACTGTCGCTACCGCCCCCTCCTTTGCAATGTCATATCGCCGAGTCGGTCCACGCCATTCGACCGCCTCCGCCGCCTTCGCCGCCTTGGCCGCGCGCTTCGCCTCGCGACTTCGGCGGGGAAGCGCTGAGGCCTCGGCCGGGATCGGGAATGGGTGCACCACCCCGCGAACCCGGACGAGCAGGATGTGAGCCCCGACCAGGGCCACGAGGAGCAACGGGAGCAGTACAACGTGCCACAAGAGCATCTGGCCGAAGTTCATAAGGTTGAAGAAGGCTCCGATGCCGAGGGCGTTGAACGCATCCTTTCCGTTGGTTGAGATCCATTGCGAGTCAAAGTTCTGTTGCGACAGGTAGCCCGTGAAGCAAAGTCCGATCGACGCCATGAACGCCAGGACCCCGGTGATCCACGTCCTGGCCCGCTTCCCGCGCCAGGCCGCCATCCAGAACTTCCCCCAGAGGTGGATCACCATGAAGGCCATGAAGATCTCGACGCTCCACAGGTGCAGGCTGTTGAAGAAATGCCCGACAGGGTTGGTGTGCCACCAGTCCACACCACCCAGCGCGATCACGAACCCTGACACGACCGCGACGGCAAGTGCGGCCAGGGTTGCCACACCGAAGACGTAGATCCACGACGCGACATACGCAGGCTGGCGGTCGGGCAAGAGCGTGGATGGTGGGAGAAGACGAAGGGCCGTGTGGCGAATCCGCGCGGTCCACATTCGCCGTTCTTCGGAGCTGATCACCCCGGCGCTGTCGGCCACGGCCATGGCAACCGCCTCTGGATCAGCTCCTTGCGTCTCGCCACTCGTGTCTTCGGCTTCCGACCGCGGGAACCTCACCAGGAGCGCCGCGCCGAACAGCACGACCATCACCGCGACCAGCACAAGGTTTGCCAGCGACACCGTGATGATTGACCAGTGCAGGTAGCGCCCCGGCGCGTTCAGGTCCACAGCGGAAGCGAGTATCCTCAACGACCCCACGACATCCCCCCTCTAGTTCGCGGCCCTTTGCGGCCACTCAGGCTCCCAAAGGCTGTCATGTCCCGAGCTGCCGTGCAGGAATCTGCGTCTGAGGAGACCCTAAGCTTCGAGTCTCACCCACCCAGGCCCAGGCGTGCCGACATGGTGATGAAGTCCCGCGACCACCAGGGCTCGAAGTACCGCGCGGGGGTCGCCGCCATGTTCGGGAGCAGGTCAGCCCCGTTGGCCGGGGTAGCGGGTGCGGTCGAGGAGGCAGGGGCGTAGGCGGCGAAGTTGACCCAGTCGGTGTTGATGTCGAGCTCCATCGCACGAACAGCGCCGGCGCGGGCGAGCACGTCTGCCAGGTCTGTGATGTTCAGGTCAGGGCCGCCGACGTAGACGAGGGCTCCGTCGGCGGTCACTCCCACTCCTGAGCGCCAGACATAGACATAGCCGTGCAGGGTGAAGCCCCATCTGGTCGTGTCGTTGGCGTTCAGTCCCGGCACCGGTTGGCCGCCGTCGACGATCAGGTCGAGGTTCTGACGAACCGAAGCCACGTCAGGGGTCATGGACACGTCCCGCCCCCATTGGCCTACTGTGGCCGTTCCGTCGCGGTAGATCACGAATGACGCCGCGCCTTGGCGCAACGGGTACACCGCCTTGCCTTGGACGTAGTACCCGCCGTTGGCATTGGGCATCAAGAACCCCGCATTGAAGGCGGCGACCAGAGTGCTCGCCGCCTGAGGGCTCACGGGCGCCGTGTTCTGCCAAGGACCTCCGCCCGGAATCACGCTTCCCGAGTACAAGGTGGCGCCGAGGACCTTCGTGTCCATCCAAGCCACCCCGACAACGACGCTCGTGTGGACGGCATCGGGCCGCATGTAGGTCTCGTAGACAGGCGCGACGCCTCCGACGGTACGCCCGGCTGGGCGCCACTGGCCCTCCCCCGCAATCGGGGGACTGGCCATGGGCACAACCGGCGGCGGCGGGGGCAGGTGGGCTGGCACCTTCGCTGCCGGCACGGTGGAACTGTTCGAGGGGGCCTTGACAAGCGGGATCGCCCCTTTGGCCGGCTTGCCACCTACAGGGGGCGAGTGGTGGGAGTACCAGGTGTTCTCGGCCCACACGACGATCGACGCACCGCCGTGCTCGCGGAACCATTCGGCCAGCCGCCCGGGGACGGTCATGCCCACGGCCGGGTTGGTGAGCGCAGAGCCAAGCGACCACCACACCGGGGTGAGGAGCACAACGACGACTACCAGAGCAGCGAAGACCTTGTGCGCCCGCGCCCACCGCCACGTCGAGCGGTGCCGAGTGACTTGAAATGCGCTCATGTCCGAGGGAGGGGAGCCAGTATCCGGATGCAAAGCTCAGAGCGCGATTCCATGCTCGTGATCGGCACGATCCGACCTACCGATCCGACCTTACAGATCCGTGAAGTCCAGCCAAACTCCTCGAAGAATCGTTGCTAGATGACATACAGCTGACCGTCCCGGCCTTCTGAGATGCCGATATGCGAGAGACCGGCCGTGGCCGGTCCCACTTCGACCGCTCCGGTCGCCCCGTTGAATTCCGAACCGTGACACGGGCAGACGAACAGCTTCCCCGTCGTGTCGTACTGGACCGTGCACCCAGCATGAGGACACACGGCATCGAAGGCGAGGAACCTGCCCGCTTGGGGTTGGACCACGAGGGCCGGGTCGCCTGTGTTCGGATCTTGGAACGACGCCGCACTGCCGACGGGCACGTCGCGAGCCGGACCGATGCGGGTCCCAGCTGGGTGGGCGGAGCCGGTGCCGGTGGCGGACGTCGGGGAGCGTGCAGACGGCGGCGGAAGTGATCCAGCGTGGGAACCGGCGACGCTCGTGCCGGTCGGCCCCGTGATCGACTCGGAGCCGGCGCCGGCGCCATCTCCGAGAGTGCGGGTACCAAGCTTGTTCGAGGTGCCCCCGGCCAGTCTGCCAAGCCCCGCGACGGCTCCGGCTCCGAGCAAGCCGACCACGGCCATTCCGCCGGCAGCAACGCCCTTCAAGGCGAAGGTCCGGCGGTCGATCTCGTTCTCGGCCAGGCGTCGAGCCTGACCCGGGCGCTGGACCAGGTAGGGACATGGCGCCGGCTCGCAAGGCTCGTCACGGCGCGCCTTGCAACGCCCGTCCTCATAGAACCCGCACACTCTTCGTACGGCCGCGAAAGGGATCGGCACCACCGCGGACGCTTCGGCCCCGATCCGTCGGCGCATCCGGTTGGTCAGTATCGCGTCCGCGCTGAGCACGCCCGCCGAGCCGGTCAGAACCAGCGGCAACCATGCAAAGACGAAGACGATGTCGGAACCCGTGTAATAGGGATTCGAATGGAAGCTGATTGTCAAGAACAACATGAACGACACGAGCGCGCCGCCGACGGCGGCAGCCCGTGTCCACAGTCCCACCAACGTGCCCAGTCCCACCGCCAACTCGGCGAGGGCGATGAGGACGCCGAGCGGCACGGCGACGTGGACGAGCGGGGAAACGAAGGCGTGGATCGGGCTCCTGCGCGCCGCGCCCGTCAGTTGAGCCTGTATCGAGGCGGGGTTCGCTCCATCAAAGAAGCCTGGGGTCGCCAACTTCTGCAGGCCAGCGAAGCAGAACGTGAAACCCAGGAAGGCGCGAAGCGGCAGAAGCACCCACCCGGCCGAGTAGAGCGCCCGAGGTGGCGGTCCTAACCAGCCCCAGCTCGTCTCTGCGACCTCCCGACGCTTTGCAACCGTCGGGGGCCCCTGGACCGGCGGACTCTGAGCGGGTGGCCACTGGGTCGAGGCCACCGTTCGCGGGGTCGCACCGAGCGGTCCTCGGGACTGCGTCTGGCGCGGATTCGTCGGCCTTCTTCTCGACATGGCTCTCCTGGTTAGGGGCACGTACAGGTCCATCACGGCGCCTGCCATGCATCGTGGTCCAGGTTCCCTTACAGAACCGTGAAAACTGGGCGTCGGTGTCATACGAGGTTCACCTCGAGCGAGTAGACCCTTGGTTGTGAGGGTGCTCGTGGCCGAGGACGATGCCGGGCTCCGTTCGGTCCTCGAGCGCGGTCTGCGCGAGAACGGGTACGTGGTGGACGCGGTGCCCGATGGGGAGCGAGCGCTAGCCTTCCTTCGGACTTACGAGTACGAGGTGGCGGTACTCGACTGGCGAATGCCAGGCGTCTCGGGCCTCGAAGTAGTGCGCGAGCTGCGCCGCCGGCGTTCGCCGTTGCCCATATTGATGCTCACTGCACGTGACACGGCCAACGACAGGGTCACCGGTCTCGACGAGGGAGCCGACGACTACCTGGTGAAGCCCTTCGACTTCGACGAGCTGCTCGCGCGCATCAGGGCTCTCCAGCGCCGATCACCGGCATTGCAGTCCCCGCGCCTGACAGTCGGCGATCTGGAGTACGAACCGCCGACGCGTGAGGTCCATATCGGTTCGAAGCAACTCACCCTCACCACCACCGAGCTGTCCATACTGGAGATCCTGATGCGTCGCTCCCCGGCGGTGGTGGAGAGACGCTCGATCGCCCTGCACGTGTGGAACGAGGAGGCCGACGCGCTCGGATCGAACACGATCGATGTCCATCTCGCGCGGCTACGCGCCAAGCTCGCCGCAGCCCACGTCCGCATAAAGACGGAGCGCGGCGTGGGATACAGGATCGTCGCGTCATGAGCTGGCCACAACGGCGGCCGCGACCCCAGCTCGCCCATGCGGCGCGCGTCGCCGCGGTCGCAGCCCTGCTTATCGCTATGCTGTACGTGGCGTTGACCGTAGTGTTCGACGTGATCGACGCCAGCCGCCTCGTCACGCAAGTCGATGCACACTTGAGCGAGCAACTCACGGAAGTGAGCCACCGCGCTGATCTCTCGTCACCGCTAGGTCGGGTCGACTACGACCATGACATCGAAGCCGCACCCGTCGTGTTGTGGAGGGTCGACTCCGCCGGCCACACGGTGGCCCTGAGCGACGGTGCGCCGGCTCTCTTCACTGCCGCGTGGTCGCGAAACGGACAGCCCACCACCGCGAATCTCGGCACGAGCTCGTTCCGCCTGCTTGCCATTCGCTCATCCGGCAGCTGGCTGGTGGCCGGGCAAAGCCTCGCGGACACCGAGCACGTCGAGAGTGTCCTGGCGGCAGCGGAGATAATCGCCGGTCCGGTCCTTGTCGTCGCCATGTTCCTCGGCGCGCTCGTCATAGGGCTCAAGGCCTCCGGCCCGGTCGAACAGGCGCGGCGCCGACAACTCGAGTTCACGGCTGACGCCTCTCACGAGCTGCGCACGCCCCTCAGCGTGATCGAAGCGGAGGTCGATCTGGCGCTCGGCGCCAGTCGCAGCACACCCAGGCATCACGATGCCTCGAGATACCGCGAAACCCTCCAACGTGTAGGTCGCGAGAGCGACCGTCTCCGCCAGATCGTCGAGAATCTGTTGTGGTTGGCGCGCTTCGACTCCGAGCCTCCCCCACCGGGTGACGAGCCTGTCGACCTCGCCACGATCGCCGAGGGATGCGCGGATAGGTTCTCGGGTATTGCCCGCTCCAGGGACATAGCGCTCACCGTGAGCCGTGAAGACGACGTGCATGCCTGGATCAACGCACCTCCCGAATGGATCGACCGCCTCACAGGAGTTCTGGTGGACAACGCCTGCCGGTACGCCGGTTCCGGCGGCACGGTTCAGATCCAGGTAGCGACCATTGGCAACAGAGTGAGCCTGTCGGTGCAGGACAACGGCCCGGGGATCCCTCTCGCTGAGCGGCCTCGGCTCTTCGACAGGTTCCACCGGGCCACCGACGAAGGGGCGGGTGCAGGCCTGGGCCTCGCCATCGCCGACGCGGTGGTTCGCTCGACCGGTGGCCGCTGGCGTGTGGGGGACGCGCCAGGGGGCGGCACCCATATGGAGGTCTCCTGGCACCGCGCCCAACCGCGCGAAGCCGATCGCAGGCCTGGCAAAGTGCCTGGCAAAGCACCGCGAGACACGACCACGAACGCTCCGGCCCAGTCGGACAGCACCGATAGGCCAAAGGCTCGCCAAGACCGCCCGGCATCGATCGGCGATCGTGCCTAGATCAGCGACGCTCGGCCAAATGCACCTAATCCGGCGACCCGGCGTCGTGCGGTGTCCAGATGTCCCGGACATTTATTGACTGATGAGTCAATCTGTCATGCTAACCTGAAGCCCCATGGACCGCGTCGTCGGCGCCTCCCTTACCTCGGGTCCTCGCACACGCGCCCCCGCCAAGGGCACTCGGACGTCCCGCAACGTGCGACGAGCGATGAGCGACGAGGACAAGGAGAGTCGTAGGAACGACATCCTGGCCGCTGCCAAGAAGGTGTTTGCCCGCAGCGGCTACCACGCCACGACCATCGCCGACATCGCCAGAGTTGCCAAGCTCTCCTACGGCTCGATCTACTGGTACTTCGATTCCAAGGACGACCTGTTCCATACCCTCATGGAGAGCGAAGCGCATGCGCTTCGCGAGCACGTAACCGAAGCGCTCGCCACCACCCCTAGAAAGGGGGGCCCTGACGCACGACTTCACGCTGCGGTACACGCGACTTTCCAGTTCTTCGACTCGGACCGTGCCGTCGTCAAGTTGCTCTTCCGTGACTCCTATGCATTGGGTGACCGCTTCGAGAAGCATCTGTTCGGCGTCTACGAAGGATTCGTCGATGACATCGAGAAGATCATCGAGGACGCCGAGAGGCACAAGCTCGTCGTCGACATGTCGCCACGGATGGTGGCCTTCGCCGTGGTCACCCTCGTGGGACAGATCGCGCACCGCAGGTTGGTCACTGACGACGGCCTTCCGACGGCCGTCGTGGCCGACTTCGTCGTCTCCCTGCTCTTGAACGGGCTCCTGCCCCGCTGAAGGGTTGGACCCTGTGCAATCAGACGACCGGATCCCGGTGGTGGTGGCGACCGGCCAGGTGATCGAGCGCGACGCCACCGTGTCCCCCGTGGAGCTGGCGATAAGAGCGAGCGAGCTCGCTCTTGCGCAGGCTGGTGCGCTGCGCTCCCGCATCGGCGTGGTGACTATGGTCAACGTCTTCTCTGGCGCAGGTGCTGCTCCCGCCGCCCGCCTCGCTCGGCGGCTGGCGCTGTCGCCGGCACGGACGGAGATGACCACCATCGGCGGTAACACGCCGCAGTGGCTGGTGAACCGGGCCGCGGCATCCATCGCCGCCTCCGAAACAGAGGCAGTGCTCATCGCGGGGGCAGAGGCGCAGCGATCGAAGCGCCTCCTGAGCGCTCAGCACGCTTCGGGCTCGACGGGCTCGCCGTTCTCAGGAAACGAGTTCAGCAAGTGGGAACACGAGGACGGCCAGCTGGCCCCCGACACGGTCGTCGGCGACGACAGGCCCGGAACGGGCCCGGCAGAGCTGAACGCCGGCCTGGCCGCCCCGGTCCACGTCTACGCCCTCTTCGAGAGCGTCATCGCTCACCGGGCGGGGCGCACCTTCGCCGAGCATCGCTCAGCCCTCGGCGAGCTCATGGCTCCGTTCACCAAGGTGGCGGCCACGCATCCGTTTGCGTGGTTCCCTCAAGCCCGCACCCCCACCGAGCTCTCCGAGATCACAGCAGACAACAGACTGGTGAGCGAGCCTTATCCGAAGCGTATGTGCGCCATGTTGGGCGTGGACCAGGGGGCAGCCGTCGTGGTCACATCCCTTGAAGCCGCCCGGGCTGCGGGAGTGGCCGACCGCGCGGTCTTCTGCTGGTCGGGCGCTCAAGCCTGTGACGTCTGGTTCCCCTCGGCGCGCCCTGACCCGGGCAGTTCACCGGGCATCCGGGCGGCGACCTCGGCGGCTCTCGAAGCGTCGCACATAGGCATCGACGACGTCACTGCAATCGACTTGTATTCGTGCTTCCCCTGCGTAGTCGAGATGGCGGCTGGCGCACTGGGAATCGGCGAGCACGACGAGCGCGGTCTCACTGTCACTGGGGGCCTCCCCTACTTCGGCGGACCGGGGAACAACTACACGCTTCACGCGATCGCCACCATGGCCGACCGCCTGCGCGAGCAAAGCGGCATCGGTCTGGTAACCGGTCTCGGCTGGTACGCGACGAAACACTCCGCGGGCATCTACGGCAGCCGACCCCATGGGGATGGGTGGCACACGGGAGACACCTCGAGCGCTCAGCGGGCGATCGACGCCTCCGCGGTCGAGGTGGCAGATGCAACGGAAGTGGCCCAGCAGACGCGACGTGGGGCCACCGTGATCGCCGCCACCGTGGTCAGCGGGCGCGGGGGGGAACTGACGGCCGCCCCGGTGATCGCCCGTCTCGATGACGGCCGGCACGTCGTGCTGGCAGCCGAGGAAGTGGAGCTGGGTGCGCTTGCAGCCCAGAACCTTGTCGGCGAAAGGGTGCTGGTGTCAGGCTCTCCACCTCACTACTACGTAGCCGAATGACCAGACGGCGAGATGGCGACGCAAGAGGAGGCGTGGCAAGACTCGCTCCGAGCAGAGCGGGAACGTGCGGACTGCCCCTCCGCTGAGAAGGAGCGGGCCGCCCGTCGCCAGTAGGGCCAGTAGGGCCAGTAGGGCCAGTAGGGAGGAATACTGATGTCGGCAGTCGAGCGCGAGCGGCGGGGACACGTGGAGCTCCTCACCATCAACCGGCCCGAGGCCCGAAACGCGATCAATGAAGAGGTGAGCCAGGCGATGTCGACCGCTCTTGACGAGCTCACGGCCGATGACTACTGCTCGGTGGTGGTCCTGACTGGTTCTGGAGAGAAGGCCTTCTCTGCGGGAATGGACCTAAAGGCGTTTGCTTCCGGCAAGGGAGAGTCGATCTTGAGCACCTCGGGGGGCTTCGCAGGAATCGTCCAACGGAACTTCCCAAAGCCGATCATCGCTGCAGTGAACGGGGCAGCCCTTGCCGGCGGTTGCGAGATCATGCTGGCGTGCGACCTAGTGGTAGCGGCCGAGCACGCCACCTTCGGGATTCCCGAGGTCAAACGTGGCCTAATTGCAGGAGCGGGAGCGCTCGTCCGGCTGCCAAACCGTCTGCCCCTGGCGGTCGCGCTCGAGCTTGCGCTCACCGGTGAGCCCATCGATGCCAAACGCGCGCTCGCCCTCGGCCTCGTCAACCGAGTGGTACCCGCCGAACGCTTGCTCGAAGAGACCTTCGCCTTGGCCGAGCTGATCTCCGGCAATGCCCCCCTGGCCGTGCGGTGGTCGAAGAAGGTGATGCTCGGGGCGCTCGGCGTGCCCGAGGAGGAGGGTTGGAAGGTGAACTCACAGGCGATGGGCGTGGTGTTCATGTCAGCCGACGCCATGGAGGGTTCGGCCGCATTCGCCGAGAAACGCAAGCCGAATTGGCAGGGGAAATAGTGCCGTGACCGTTCCGGCGCCCGGCGCCCTCGCCCCCGCCCTCGACGGAGTGAGGGTGTCCCTACACGTGCTCGCCGCCTCTGTCTGGGTCGGCGGCCAGATCACGCTGGCCGGCCTGGTACCGACCGCCCGCGGCTTGGGAGCCGGTGCCCCGCGCGCCCTGGCCGTCGCGTTCGCAAGGGTCCAGTGGCCGGCTTACGCCCTCTTGGTGCTGACGGGCATCTGGAACGTCTCGGCCATGCATGCCGGGCAGGGAGCAACTTGGCAGGTAATCCTCGGGGTGAAGATCGCCGTCGTGGCTCTGGCCGGACTCGCCGCCTGGCTCCACAGCCGCTCGACCTCGCGGGCGGGTCTCGCAGCCTGGGGGGCGGTGAGCTCCCTCTCGTCAGTCGCCACCCTGGTCATGGGTGTGTTCCTGGCCGGCTGAGACCCTGGCCTGCTCATTGACGGCGTGGCGTCGCTCGGGTCTGCCCGGGTCTAACATGTAGATGACGGCTTTCGCTCACAGCGGAGCCGCATGATGGGAGACACCGAGATGCTTGCCGAAGTCTTCAGCGAGTGGGGAATCATCGCAATCCTCGTGGCGGTTGTCATCCTCTTTGGCAGCACGCAGCTCCCCAAGTTCGCCCGATCACTGGGCTCGGCACATTCCGAGTTCAAGAAGGGATTGGCAGAGGGAGCCAAAGATTCCGACGCGAAAGCAGCCGACGCCGACCAGAAGGCCTCAGGCACTGAGTCGGCGGACGCCAAGAAGGAATAGCACCACTCGTCGCGCCGGGCATGTCGCGCGCGCCTGCCTCTCGTAAGAGAATGCGCGGGTAGGCGCACGGCAAGCTGATCGATGTACGTTCCGATCGCGGGGCTGAGCTCCAGGCGGAGGGGTGGCCAGGCCAGGTCCGATGTCTTCGTAGTGTCTAGGCTCCCGCCCTGCACCTAGGCTCCCGCCCTGCACCTAGGCTCCCGCCCCGCACCTAGGCTCCCACCCTGCACCTAGGGCCGGACAACGGGTTCACGCGAGGAGAGCTGACGATGATGGCGGAAGACGTGCTCGAGCTGGCGGACCGGCTCTGGCGGACCGAGATCGACATCGCATCCGTTCACCCCGTCGGTGGTCACATCGGAGACTTGTGCGAGCCCCGAGCCGGGGTGGCGTTCGTACCTTCGTTCGCCAACGTCTCCGCTTTCACCACCGACGACGGCCTTGCCCTGGTCGACACTGGCTCGAGCTTCTTCGCCTCCGCCGTGCACCAGGCCATTCGGGGATGGTCCTCGCTACGGCTGGACACTGCCATCTACTCCCACGGCCACATAGACCACGTCTTCGGCGTGAGCACCTTCGAGGATGAGGCGAAGGCGAACGGATGGGCACCCCCTGTGGTAGTGGCTCACGAAGCACTCCCAGCGCGCTTCGACCGCTACATCGCCACTGCCGGCTACAACACCTTGATCAACCAGCGACAGTTTAACCTCCCGGGGCTCAGCTGGCCGACCGAGTACCGCTACCCGGACCGCACCTACTCCGATCAATTGCAGCTCGAGGTTGGCGGGCTCCGCCTCGAGCTGTACCACGCGCGGGGGGAGACCGACGACCACACCTGGACGTGGGTGCCCGAGCTCCGGGTGCTGTGTTGCGGGGACTTGTTCATCTGGGCTTCACCGAACGCCGGCAACCCCCAGAAGGTCCAGCGCTACCCGCGGGAATGGGCAACGGCCCTCAAGGACATGGTTGCGCTGTCCCCGGAGATCCTCCTGCCCGGACACGGTGTTCCCGTGGTGGGGGTGGAAAGGGTCCGCCGGGCCTTGACCGACACCGCTGACCTCCTCGATTCGCTCGTCGACCAGACACTGGCATTGATGAACGCCGGGGCCCGCCTCGACGAGATCCTGCACGAGGTCCGGGCCCCAGCAGCGCTGTTGGAGAAGCCCTATCTGCGCCCGGTGTACGACGAGCCGGAGTTCGTCGTGCGAAACGTATGGCGCCAGTACGGCGGGTGGTGGGACGGCAACCCTTCCACGCTCAAACCCGCCCCCGAGGCCACCCTTGCCACCGAGCTGGCTGAGCTGGCAGGAGGGCCCGGCGCCCTGGCAGACAGGGCGTTGTCGCTCGCGGCCCCGGTTGACAGCGAAAGCAAGGCCGACGGCGAAAGAGACAGCGGCGGCGGACGCTGCGCTGATGTGCCGGTCGCGCTGCGGCTCGCCGCGCACCTGGCCGAGCTGGCGGCGCTTGCAGCCCCCGCAGACCCGGGCATCCATCGCGTCCGGGCGCACGTCTTCTCCCGCTGCGCCGAGGCTGCCACCTCGACAATGGCCAGAGGGGTCTTCACCTGGGCGGCACGTTCTTCCGAGAACAAGGACCGCACCGGCGACGATCCGTGAGGCGCTTCC
>JBELAS010000029.1:0-10091 GCA_049508615.1 Acidimicrobiales bacterium | reverse complement strand
GAACCGGAAGATGTTGTCCACGAACAACAACACGTCCTGGTTCTTCACGTCGCGGAAGTACTCGGCCATGGTCAGTGCGGCCAACCCGACACGAAGCCGAACGCCGGGCGGCTCGTCCATCTGGCCGAAGACGAGAGCCGCCTTCTCGATGACGCCGGACTCCTTCATCTCCAGCCACAGGTCGTTGCCCTCGCGCGTGCGCTCCCCCACCCCCGCGAACACCGACACACCTCCGTGCTGGGTGGCCACCCGGTTGATCATCTCGAGGATGATGACCGTCTTGCCCACGCCTGCTCCCCCGAAGAGCCCGATCTTCCCGCCCTGCACATACGGCTCGAGAAGGTCGACCACCTTGATGCCCGTCTCGAACATCCGCGCGCTCGGCTCGAGCGTGTCGAAGTCGGGAGCCGGGCGGTGGATCTCCCAACGGTCCTCGACCGCTCCGATGTCGGCGGTGTCGAGCGACTCCCCGAGCACGTTGAAGACGTGCCCGAGGGTGGCCTCGCCCACGGGCACAACGAGGCCCCGTCCCATGTTGCGTACGGGCGTACCACGGGTGAGCCCGTCGGTGGGCTTGAGGCAGACGCAGCGGACACGGCCCTCCCCGATCTGCTGGGCGACCTCGGCTGTCACGGTGACGCTGTCTCCCTCGAGCTGGAGGTCCATTTCGACGGCCATGTTGATCTCTGGCAGCTCTTGGGGAGGGAACTCGACGTCGACGACCGGCCCGGCGATGGCGACGACACGTCCGTCGGGGCGCGCCTTGGTGGAAGTGGCGGGCTCGGTGACTGTGGTTGTCATTCCTCTTCTTCCTGTTCCTGTTTCGGTTCCTGTTTCGGTTCCTGTTTCGGTTCCTGTGTTACGAAGCCTGTTCTTCTCTTTCGGGGCAATCAGGCCTTGGCGGGATGCCGGAGCGCCTCTGCCCCACCGACTATCTCCATGATCTCGGTGGTGATGGAGTCCTGGCGGGCCCGGTTCATGGAACGAGTGAGCGTCTTCACCAGCTCATCTGCATTGTCGGTCGCGGCGGCCATGGCCCTTTGCCTGGCAGCGTGCTCGCTGGCGGCGGATTCGAGCAGCGCGCCGAACACGGCCGCCTCCACGTAACGGGGCACCAGCTCGACCAGCAGGGAAGTCGACTCGGGCTCGAACTCCGTGTACCCCTCGCGCGGCGCCTGCGCGGCACCGGTCGCGCCTTCGGCGCCCGACGCTCCTTCGGCATCGGCTCGAACTGCAGGTTCAGGGAGCGGGAGGAGCTGGCGGGTCTCGACGACCTGTCGCCCAGCAGAGCGAAAGCGCGTGGAGACCACGAGAACCTGGTCCACCTCCTCCTCGAGGAACGGGGGGGTGATCGCCTCAGCCACCCGCTGGGCGTCGGCGAAGGAGGGACGGTCCGAGAAGCCCGTGAACGATTCCTCCATGTCGAACCGGCGGAAGCGGAAATACGACTGCGCCTTGCGGCCTACGGTGACGAGGCGGTACTCGGTCCCAGAGCTCCTACCCGACCGCAGCATGCGCTCGATGGGGCGCAAGATGTTCGCGTTGTAGGCGCCGCACAGGCCCCGGTCGGACACGATCGGGAGAACGAGCACACGCTTCGGCGAGTCAGGAACGCCCAGGACCCGGCCGGCAGTGCCCGCGGCGTCGCGCGCCGCCTCGTCCAGCACCCGGTCGATCCCGTCCAAATACGGGGTGGCACCGGCTATGCGGGACTGGGCTCGCACGATCTGGGAGGTCGCGATGAGCTCGAAGGCGCGCGTGATCTTCTGAGTCGCCAGTACGGTTCGGATCCGCCGCCGCAGGACGCGCTCGACACCACCTGGCACCTGTCAGTCCCCCTCCATCTTCACGAAGCCGTCCTTGAACTCCTGGAGGGCTTTGCGCAGCTCCTCCTCCTCGGGCAGGGTCTTCGCGCTACGGATGTGCTCGAGGATCTCCGGGTGGTTCGCGTGGAGGAACTTGAGCATCTCGGACTCGAAGCGGCGCACCTCGCTTACCGGGACGTCGTCGACCCAACCGTTGGATCCCGCATAGATGGCCAGCACCTGGTCCTCTACGGCAAAAGGAGCGTTCTGCGGCTGCTTCAGGATCTCGGTCAACCGGTAGCCGCGGTCGAGCTGAGCCTGGGAGACCTTGTCGAGCTCCGACCCGAAGGTGGCGAAAGCCTCGAGCTCTCGGAACTGCGCCAGGTCGATCTTGAGAGTCCCCGCCACAGACCGCATGGCTCTCACCTGGGCGGCACCGCCGACTCTCGACACCGAGATGCCGACGTTCATCGCGGGCCGTACTCCCGCGTAGAACAGCTCGGACTCCAGGTAGATCTGGCCGTCGGTGATCGAGATCACGTTCGTGGGGATGTAGGCGGAGACGTCGCCACCCTTGGTCTCGATGATCGGGAGGGCGGTGAGCGAGCCACCCCCGTTCTCGTCGGAGAGCTTCGCTGCCCGCTCGAGCAAGCGACTGTGGAGGTAGAACACGTCGCCCGGATATGCCTCGCGCCCCGGAGGCCGGCGCAGCAGTAACGACAGCTGGCGGTAGGCCTCGGCCTGCTTCGACAGGTCGTCGTAGACGATCAGCGCGTCCTCGCCGTTCTCCATCCAGTGCTGGCCCATGGCGCAACCCGCGTAGGGAGCCAGGTACTTGAACGGGGCCGGCTCTGAGGCGGCAGCGGAGACCACGACTGTGTACTCGAGGGCGCCGTGGCTTTCGAAGGTGGCCACCGTCTGGGCAACGGAGGATCCCTTCTGCCCGATGGCCACGTAGATGCACTTCACTCCCTGGCCCTTCTGGTTGATGATGGTGTCGACGGCGACAGTGGTCTTGCCGGTCTTGCGGTCGCCGATGATGAGCTCGCGCTGGCCACGGCCGATCGGGGTCATCGCGTCGATCGCCTTTATCCCTGTCTGAAGCGGGTCCTTCACGGGTTGGCGGGCGATGATGCCGGGAGCCTGGACCTCCAAGCGCCTGGTGGCCACGCCGACGATGGGGCCCTTGCCGTCCAGCGGTTGGCCGAGAGGGTTCACGACCCGACCCAGGAGGGCGTCTCCGACGGGGACGGAGAGGATGCGACCTGTCGCTCGCACGAGCTGCTCCTCCTCGACGTGCGCGTCGGTGCCGAGGACGACGGCCCCGATCGTGTCCTCGTCGAGGTTCAAAGCCAGACCCTGGGTGCCGTCCTCGAACTCGAGCAGCTCGTTCACCGCCGCTCCGGGCAATCCGGAGATGCGGGCGATCCCGTCGCCCACCTCGGTGATATGTCCGACCTGCTCGGTCGAGACCTTGGGCGTGTACTCGGTGACGTGCCTCTCGAGCGCGGCAGCGATCTCGCCGGCGTCGATGGTCAACTCTGCCATTTCAGTGCGCTGCTCCTGTCGTTGCCCCCTCGTGACCGAGGAGGTGCTCTTCCAGTATTTCGAGACGGTGGCTGGCGCTCGCGTCTACGAGGAGGTCGCCAACCTGGATCACCGCGCCGCCAAGGAGGTCGGGATCCTCGGATATGTGGAGCTCCACGCGGTGACCGGTGATCCACTCCATTGCATCGGCGAGGTTCGCGTGCTCGGCGTCGTCGACGGGACGGGCTGTGCGTACCCTCGCCACGCGCCAGCCACGCGCAGACGCCGCCTGTTCTGCGAGCCAGTCAAGCGCGCCGACCACATCGCGCACGCGACCCTGGAAGGGGATCTGCGCTATCCGCAACGTGGCGGGCCGCACCTTGCCCTCGAGCAACCCGTTCACCAGTTTCCCACGGTCCTCGATCGGGCGGGTGGGATCGGACAAGGCGCTTTGCAGCGAGGGATGCGACTCCACAATGCGAGCGAAGTGGAAGATCTCGTCTTCGATCTCCTCGAGCTTCGAGGTCTCGGCCACTTCCTCGAACACGGCGGACGCGTAGCCGGACGCGAAGTCCCTCCACCCACCGCGGGTGGCGATAGGTTCCTCGGCCAGCAACTCGGCCGGACCCAGCGCATCCAGGTGAAGGGCGAGCTCGTAGAGCTCGTGCAACGATGTGGGCAGCTCCTCGGCACGCTCGCTCTCGACGCTTCGGAGCGCGAGCCGCAGGGCCGCGGGGTGCACACGGGAGCGAAGCAGGTCATCCAGCACCGCCTTGCGTGCCGGGATGGGCACCGTGAAGTCGGTCATCACGACAGCGAGCGCGTTCGTGCGCGAGACGAGGTGGGCCACGGCGGTGAGGTCGTCGGCGACCTGGCGGCCGATCTGGTCGCCGGTCAGCTCGCTTATGACCGCGGTGGCGTACCCACGCAACGAAAGGTGCATGCTACGGCCCCTGGCTCCGCCGTCCGCGCCTCAGGCCCGTGACCCGGGCGCGGAGGCCTCGGCGGATCTGAGCGCGGCTATCGCCTCGTCGATGAGGTCCCGGTGGATCTGGGCGTCGATCTCCCTGCCCACCACCTGGCGGGCGGCCGCCAGCACCAGCACGGCCACCCGTGCGCTCACCTCGTCGATCGCGCGCTGACGAGCGAGAGCGATATCGGATGTGGCGCTGGACACTATGCGCTCGTACTCCTGGCGCCCGCGCTCCTCCCCCTCGCCCTTCACGCGGTCCGCCGCCCGGTTCGCCTGGGTGACGACCTCGCGAGCCTGGGCACGGGCCTCGTCCAAGATGCCTTGGCGTTGAGCGTGTGTCTCCTGCGCCTCGGCGCGCGCCACGTCCGCAGCCTCGAGCGAGGAGCGGATCTGCTCCTGGCGCTCGGAGAGCACCTTGTTCAGAAGAGGGACCACGTACTTGCCGATCACCACGAGGATGATCAGGAACGCGACGACCTCGACGATGAGGGTCCCGTTCGGGACCAGGAAGTTGCTGCTGGCGAGCCCTCCCAGAGGCACCGCTGATGCGCTCACTTCTTGTAGAGGGAGAACACGAACAGCGCGGTGAAGGCCAGGTTGATGAAGTACATGGCCTCCACCAGGCCGACCGTCAAGAACATGATGGTGAAGAGCCGGCCCTGGGCTTCGGGTTGCCGCGCCACGCCGGCAATCGTCTGGCTGCCGGCCAGACCGTCACCGACAGCGGCGCCGATCGCGCCGCCGCCCATGAGCAACCCTCCTCCGATCATGGCTCCGGCCAGCTGGATGGCCTGGTTGTTGGTGTCTGCCATCAGATGTTCTCCCTTTCGGTATCGGTTGTGGTGCAAAGAGCAGGTGGACCGTAGACGAACGCCAAAGGCAAGACCCTTCGGGCGCGCCGTTCAAGACCCACGTCAGTGCGCCTCACTCATGGCCGCGTCAAAGTAAAGGATCGCGAGCAGCGCGAATATGAACGCCTGGATGATCCCGATGAAGAGGTCGAAGGGCTTCCAGACGATGTCGAACAGTGGTGTTGCCACGTATCCGAGCGGGACGCCGAGGATGTGCCATATCCCCAGCGCCGCTATCAGGGCGAGCATCAGACCGCCCGAGAGCAGGTTGCCGAAGAGCCGGAGAGTGAGGGTCAGCGGCTTGGCGATCTCTTCGACACCGTTGATGAAAGCATTCAGAGGGAACAGGAATTTCGGGAACGGCTGGGATACGTAGTGCCTTACGTACCCCACGGGCCCGCGCGTTCGGATCGAGGCGATGTGCACGGGGATGATGACGATCAACGCTAGAGCGAGAGGCACGTTTATGTCGCTCGTGGGAGCGGGCAGCCACTCTATGGTCGAGCCGATACCCAGCGCTTCGAACCAGTTCGCGATCAGGATGAACACGAAGAGAGCCACCGCTAGGGGAACGACGGCCATGCCGCGCTCGCCTATGGACCCTTCGATCTGCTTGCGCACCGCGGACACGCCCATCTCCCATGCCAGCTGCAGCTTGCCGGGCACGCCGGCGGTGGCACGTGCTCGCATCGTGAGCCCGAGGGCGATGACGATCACCATTGCGACAACCGTGGCCCAGAGGGTGTCAACGTTCACCGTCAAGCCGAACAGCTTGCGCTGGACGTGGTCACCGACAGAGATACTCGCGGCCAACAGATGCCGCATCGGAGCGACTGCGATCTGGTTCACGCGCCACCCTCGCTATGGCCGTGCTCGACGCTGCCAGCAGCCGCGAGGGCTCCATTGTCGCGCAGCAAGGCGACGATCACGTTCGCGAGGAGCATGAATTGGAACACTGCCAGCCCGAGCAGCACTCCGAAACCGAGCTGGCGCGACACGAACACGAGCCCCAACGCCACCACGGTGATTGCGCCCATCCGTCCGAGGGTGTTCATGACCAGAGGCCTGCGCTTGTCCTCTCTCTTAGAGGCAGTTGCCTTGATGGTCGCGGCCTGGATCAGCCGGAAATTGGCGAGCGCCATGCCGAGACCCATGCATATTCCGAGCCCCAGGACCGCGTAGCCACCGAGAGTCAGCCCGGCCAATGCAGCTATGCCGATTCCCAGTGCACCGAGTGCTGTGCGCCGTGCGACGATAGAGATCTGGGGAAGCGAGAACTGCGAAAAGGCGCTCGTCATCACTGTCTCATCGTCCTCCCTGTCATCCCGCCTGTCGTCCCCCTCGTAGCCCTCCCTGTCGCCCTCCCATCGATGCCGCGTCCTCGACCATCCGCGACGGGCCGGTCCTACAGGCGCTCAGAGGTACCTGCGTACCTGCCGGACCGTGGCACCGACTGCTGCCACCACCCCGAGAGCCAGCCCGAGGAACGTCGCTACCGGGCTCGAGTGCAACCAGTCGTCGACCCCGAGCCCCATGCCAAGACCGCCACCTACCATCAATGCCGACGCGATACCCATCGTCATGAGGTCGAACAACCGCGGTGAGGGCTTCTTCTCCATGTCCTCGGGCTTCACGTCCTCTGATTGGGCGCGCGTCGCTCAGGCAACGAGAGTCGTGCATCGCTCGTGCTGTCCCGAGTTCACGCGGCGGGTAGGACACCCGCGCGGGGCGCGATCCTCGGATCCGGCTCGCGAGCACCAGCAGAAAGGGGGAGACGCACTCCGCCATATTCTCATCCGCAGCTTGTGCGCGGCAAAACGAGCCTGACCGGTACCCCCTCCCACCCGGGAGGGCATCCGACCGCCTCGTCGAGTCAGCCGCGCCCGTAGATGCAGGTCGAGCGGGTCTTCAACTGCGCTCCAGGAGGGCACCCGACCGTCCTTCTCGGTCCCGCCGGAGTTCGTCCCGCTCAGGCCCGCCGACCGCCGGTGACAGAGGAAGAAGAAGAGGTAGCAGCAGTGGGAGAACGGGCCGCGCTGTCTCGTTCGAGCTCGGAGCCTGTCGCATCGACGACTCCGGAGTCGTAGCTCGCCTCCCGGGGGCGGGCGTCCAGCGTCCTCGCAGCTTCTTCCTCGGTGTCGAGCGCGTCCTTGCGCAGGCCGGGACGGAACAGCGTGTAGAGCGCCAACCCGAGGGCGATGACACCGAAGGGGATGAATGCGTTCGCCCGCGGTCCGAACAACGGATAGAGAACGAAGCCCGACAGCACCGCTGTCCAGGCCCACAGGATCACCACGGTACGCCTCGGACCATGGCCCAGGCGCAGGAGCCGGTGGTGCACGTGGTCCTTGTCGGGTGAGTGGAACCCGGTGCCGCGCGCCGTCCGCCGCACGAAGGCGAATGCCAAGTCGGCGATGGGCACTCCCAAGATGAACACGGGGATGAACAGCGGGGCGAAGAAGAAGAACGTCTGACCGCTCACGTCCGGAGTGCGCCCGCCGATCACCATGGTGGCCGCGGCCATGAGCAGACCGAGGAACAGGGCTCCGGCATCGCCCATGAAAGCGCGTGCCGGGTGGAAGTTGTGAGGAAGGAACCCGACGCACACGCCGAAGGCGATCACCGCGATCAGCGGTCCCAGGTTGTCGGAGGGCAAGACGCCCAGGTAGATGAGGCGCAGACCGTACACGGCGAGCGCACCCGCAGCTATGGCCACTATGCCCGCCGCCAGGCCGTCGAGGCCGTCGATGAGGTTGACCGCGTTGGTGATCACGATCACCCATGCCGCGGTGAGCAACGGTGTCACGTCCGGGGAGAGGACGAGGAAACCGATCGTGGGGATCTTGAACTGGAACATGGTGACGCCCATGAACACCAAGACCATGGCGGCGAGCACCTCGCCGGCCATCTTGGCGGGGGCCGACATGTCGCGGAAGTCGTCGATGGTCCCCACCGTGAATATGACCGCGGCGCCGAGCACGAGGCCGAGAGGTTCGGACGAACCCTGGAACAGCCCCCGTAGCTGGTGCAGCTGGGCGGCCACGAACATCGCCACCAGGAAGGCCACGAACATCGCCACCCCACCGCCGTAAGGGGTGACGCGGGCGTGGATGCGCCTCTCGTCCGGCTCGGCCACGAACCCCGTCCGCACGGCCAATCGCCGGACGGGGAACATCACGAGGTAGGTGCCGGCCGCTGCGATCAGCGTCACCACCCCGTAAGCCCCCAGGGGGGGCACGGTCTCAGCCGCCTCCGGTACCGGTGCCGGTGCCGGTGCCGGTGCCGGTGCGCCCACCCGACCCGGCAACCGCCTTCAGGCCGGCCAACTCTGGATACGGCGGGAACCGGTCGCACAGCTCGCTCACCGCGCCGCGCACCTCTGAGAGTGCGCCCTCGTCGTGCCTCTGCCTCAGGGCCCTGCCGATCAGCCCGGCCACCTGCTTCATGTCGTCGCTTCCCATGCCGGCGGTGGTCTCCG
The DNA here is from genome assembly GCA_049508615.1 of Acidimicrobiales bacterium. Taxonomy (GTDB): domain Bacteria; phylum Actinomycetota; class Acidimicrobiia; order Acidimicrobiales; family UBA8190; genus Bog-564. The sequence continues at coordinate 1,457 of JBELAS010000029.1, read as the reverse complement.
CGGCGCTGCCCAGCCGAAGCCCTGAGGTGACGAACGGTGAACGCGGGTCGTCGGGGATCGTGTTGCGGTTCAATGTGATCCCGGAGCGGTCGAGCACCTCCTGAGCCTCCTTGCCCGTGAGCTCTGCGTCGAACGGTCGCAGGTCGACGAGGATCAGGTGGTTGTCGGTGCCGCCCGACACCAGGCGGAAGCCCTCGCCAGCAAGCGCATCGGCCAGGGCACGGGCATTTACGACTACCCGGGCCGCGTAGTCGGCGAACTCGGGGAGCAGGGCCTCACCGAACGCGACGGCCTTCGCCGCGATCACGTGCTCCAGAGGTCCACCCTGCAGACCGGGGAACACCGCCGAATCGATCGCCTTGGCCAGCTCCGCCTGGCACAGGATCGCCGCTCCGCGCGGGCCCCGCAGGGTCTTGTGAGTGGTGAACGTGACCACGTCGGCCACCCCCACGGGGCTCGGATGGACTCCCCCGGCGATGAGTCCAGCAGGATGGGCGACGTCGAACATGAGGCGGGCCCCGACCGAGTCCGCTATCTCCTTGAAGGGTTCCGCGTGGATGAGACGGGGATAGGCGGTGGCACCCGCGACGATCAGGCGCGGGCGCTCGCGTTTGGCCACGTCGGCAACCTGGTCGAAGTCGATCACCTCGCCGAGATCTTCGGGGTCTCGAGAAGCCGGGGTCAGTCCGTACGACACGAAGCGCCAGAACTTGCTCGTGATGCTTGCGGGCGAACCATGGGTGAGATGCCCCCCCTGGTCCAGGCGCATCGCCAGGACGGTGTCGCCCGGCTCCAGCAGCGCCTGGTACACGGCGAGGTTGGCCGACGCTCCCGCGTGCGGCTGCACGTTCGCGTGCTCGGCGCCGAAGAGCGCCTTGGCTCGTTCGCGCGCCAGGTTCTCGACCTCGTCGATGACCCGGTTCCCGCCGTAGTAGCGACGGCCCGGGTAACCCTCCGCGTACTTGTTGGTGAGCACCGAACCCGTCGCCGCCAGCACCGCCGGCGACGTGAAGTTCTCCGAGGCAATCAGCTGCAGGGTCGTAGATTGGCGCTCGACCTCTTCGCTGAGCAGCGTCGCCACTTCAGGGTCACGCGCTAGCCACGTTTCGAAGGGGCCGGAGGCGATTTCACGCATTGACGCAGCTTATCGAGGTGAGGGGGCTCTCCCGCCTCATGAACGACGACCCTCCTCTACCTCGAGACAGCCTTTTCTTACCTCGAGACAGCCTCGAGCTCTGCCACGGGCACAGCTCCTTCGCGCAGGCATCGCAACTCGTCACCGGTCATGTCGACGATGGTGGAGGGGCGCCCCGTCAGGCGCCCGCCGTCTATGACCAGGGCCACCCGGTCGCCGAACCTCGCACGGAGCTCTTCGGCGGTGGCGAGCGGGGCTTCGCCGTGGAAGTTGGCGCTCGTGGTCGCGAGCGGACCGACGCGCTCGCACAGGGCACGCGTCA
>JBELAS010000288.1:0-3712 GCA_049508615.1 Acidimicrobiales bacterium | reverse complement strand
CACGGTCCGATACCAACTGGCCTGGCACCCGCCGTCTTGTCCTCCTGTTACGACTCCGCACCGGTCGGGTTCTTCACCTCCTCGGTCGGGGGGTGGTCGGGGGTCGGTCGGCCCCCGGGCGGGAAGGAGTCGGGGTGCCAACAAAACGCCATCACACCAGGTAGGTGGTGAGTTCTCAGGCCAAATCATGTCCCCGAACGAAGCTCGCGGGGATCACGCACCCGAGTCCGACATAGCCCTAGAGGGCCGTCTACACATAGATGAGGCTGTCAACCCCCCCACCGAGACCTGGGCCGGCGCGACCAATACGGGGGTGCGGCGATGACCCCCGTGGAGCAGGCGGTCGCCGAGTTCCTGTCGTATCTCGCTGTGCGCAACTACTCGGAGACCTCGCTGCGCACATACGCGCACAGTCTCGGGCTCTTCGTGGCGTTCCTCTCTGGCATCGGCATCACCGACCCCGTCGAAGTCACCACCGAAGTCTTGGAGGGCTATCCACGCCCTCTGTTCCATCACCGCAAGCGCAACGCCGAGCCGCTCTCCACCCGCACCCAAACCCACCGGATCCAGCCGGTGCGGTTGCTCTTCGCCCGTCTCCTTCGCACCGGGGTGATCGATCGCGATCCCGCGGCGATGCTGGAGAAACCCCGGCCCGAACACCGCCTGCCCCCAACCCCCCTCTCCATCGAAGAGGTCGAAGCCGTGCTCGCGGTTCCCGATGTCACGACACCCTTTGGCCTGCGGGACCGGGCCATCTTGGAAGTGCTCTACAGCGCAGCACTCCGACGCACCGAGCTGCTCGGGCTCCGTCTAGAAGATGTCGATACTTCCCGAGGCACTCTCTTCATCCGGAGGGGCAAGGGGAAGAAGGACCGCTACGTGCCGGTCGGTGACCGCGCCCTTCACTGGGCGAGGAGGTATCTCGACGAGGTGCGCTCCCAGTACATCACCGAGCCCGACCACCGGATGCTCTTCATCGCTTACACCGGCTCGCCCCTCTCGGCCGACTTTCTCTCAGAGGCCGTGAACGGCTACATCAAGGCCGGAGGATCGGGCAAGGTTGGGTCGTGCCACCTGCTTCGCCACACCGCCGCCACCCTCATGCTGGAAGGGGGAGCGGACATCCGCTTCATCGCCGAGATGCTCGGGCATGCCCGCTTAGAGACCACCCAGCTCTACACGCGGGTCTCCATCCACCAGCTGAGAAGTGTCCATGCGGCCACACATCCCGGCTCGACACTGCGCCGCAGCACGTTCTGAACGTGCCCGGTGCACGAGGTGCGAGATCGTACGCTTCACAGGTGCGCCAGCCCGAGCTTGATCTGACCCCGTGTTGGTCCCGACCGTGACCAGTCCGGCCTGGACGCCCGAGGTCTTCGTCGACGACAACGGCTACGAGCCGTTCACGTCGTTCATCGAGTCGGTTCCCGACTTCACGTTCGTCGCTCTCGACGCTGCCGTCCGCCTGGTGCTCTCGGTCCGAGGGCTGGAGCTCGCAAGGACGCAGTGGCTGAAGGCGCTCGGGGACGGTCTGCACGAATTTCGAGTGCGTCACGACGCCGAAGAGATCGCCCGGATGTTCGGAGACGACGAAGCCCTCGCTGTAGCGACTGGCGTCAGTCGTCCTGGGCCCGTTCTCCTGCGGGTCTTCGTGCACTTCCACGGCGACAAGGTCATCCTGCTGCTCTCCGGCTACGACAAGGGTGACGACCCTTCCAAGAAGCGCCAGGAACGAGAGATCGCCGCAGCACGGAAGTACCTTCGGGTCTGGAAGCAGCAGGAATCCAAGAAGAAGGCGGCCGAACGCCGCGGGGGAGGGAATCGACCGCCGAGTGGCCGCAAGCGCAGGTGACTGCCCTGGGCGGGCCTTGACGAGATATGGGGAAAAGACCATACTTGAGTCATGACGAGGAGCTACACCGAGGCCACTGCCTCCCGTCGAGCCCGACTTTCCGAGACAGCCGAGCAGCAGGGTGCGGTCTTCGAGCGCTCCTATGGTCTTGCCGTCCAAATCGCTCAGTTGCGTGAGAAGCAGTCGCTCACCCAGGCGCAGTTGGCCGAGCGGACCGGCATCGACCAGGCGGACATCAGTCGGATCGAACGCGGTTCCACGCATCCGACCGAGAAGACCCTCCGACGGATCGCCGACGCCCTCGGTGCGGAGCTTCGGCTTGTCGAAAAGAAGCCCGCCTGACTCGCTGATTCGGGCCTTGCGTCGATCGACAGGCTGCCGCAGTAGTTCCTGAACGCATCTGCCGGTAACAGGCCGATCCCGGTCGTGCCCTTTGTCCCACGCGGACCAATGCACGCAGCTCGGGAACCGGGCTGGGAGAATATCGCCGTGGCAATCACGGCAACGACGCGCGCCCGACGAATGAACTGCCGAAAACACGCGTTCGCGCGTCGCGCGTCGTTCTACCCGCGGATCGTTCCTTCGTCCGTTCGCGTTCTCCCTGATGAGTGGTGCTGCTCGCCTTCTCTCGACCTCCCTTCGGGTCGCGACCGCAACGACGACTACATCTACGGGCCGAGCGATACCCCGGTCGAGGAGGTGAGCCTCTCCAGCTCCACCTCGAGCTACATGACCTACACACCGTCGGACTCCACTTGGCTCATCACAAACGCATCGGGTGACGAGGTTGCCTTCTACGGCTATGATGCTTTTGGCAATTCCGCCTTCGGCACTCCGACTTCTCCATTCGGTTACGCGGGCGAGTACGCGGATCCATCTACTGGATTCTCGAATCTGCGCGCTCGCTGGTATGCACCGCAGACTGGGGAATTCACGACAAGGGACCCTGCCTTTGCCTCGACCGACACTGCTTACACATACGCCGGAGACGATCCGGTAAATGGAACAGACCCAAGCGGGCTTGAAGTCCTAACTAACACCACCTATTGCAGCCCTTCCTCATCCGGGGTTCTAACATCAGCACCAGGGGGGTATGATGCATCACCCGGCAACGCTGGAACCTCTTTCATCAGAATCTCCCAAGCTCCTGATGCCCTCGGCAAGTTCCTAACGGTCCAATTTGGGAACAAGAACGGAACATATGATGCTTCTGTCGTCTACTGGACGCTAGATATAAAGATTTCGAACCCGAGACATCAGATTCTCACGTCAGATGTTAAGCTTTTCTCAGACTTTCCATCAGACTGGAGTATTAAGAGACGATTTGGAATCAGTGCCAATTACGGCTCGCTGATAACCGTCGTTCCACACTGGCACGCCTTGGGAGTTTCGTGGGTCGCGTGGACGATTCCAATTCCTGTTGAAGCACATAATGGCCCACTCAAGGTATGGACATGGTGGTATTGATGCCATTTGACGTAAGTGCCCTTCCCAGTATCCGGACGATCATTGCCGAATCCGGCTCTCTGCAGTCTGCTTCTGATTTCTACTACCACTTCCATTATGAGAGTGCTGGGCTAGAGGTGGGTGTGGCTGTATCGTTGCTAACCGAGTGGTTGAATCGCGAACTCTCTGATCTTCATTACCAGGCCGAGTACCTAGCGGAAGGTGTGGAATGGGATTTGTTCACAGAGGGAGTCATCGCGGTGGCCGAACACGAGGGTCGCGACCGAATAGTCGTATTTCGATGCCGACCTACTGACGACAATCCTCAGTCGAAGCAGGAGATGACCCGCTGAATGAAACGGAAACACAAGGAGAGCCCGGTCGTGAGGCTCTCGTAGATGCCCGCATTGTCGG
>JBELAS010000287.1:0-4037 GCA_049508615.1 Acidimicrobiales bacterium | reverse complement strand
GGCCTAGCTCTAGGCGCTGACCACCGGTGGCCCACCTAACCGTCGCTCCAAAGCGTCCACTACCTGATCCTGTAGCTCGTCCACGACGTGCTGGTAGGCCCCAGCCGTGAAGCTCTCCGATGAGTGCCCCAGGGTTGCCGAGACGCCCTTCAGCGGCACATGTTCCAGCATGAGAGTGACGGCCAGCGCGTGGCGAAGGTCGTGAAGGCGAGCAGCGGCGGGCAGCTCCGCCTTCTCGGCAAAACGTCGGAAGGCAGCGGTCATCGCATCAGGGTGTAGCGGCCCCCCATCGCCCCTCTCACAGACCAGGTTCCCGTCCTGCCAACCCGAGCCCAGGGCAAGCTGTCTGGCAGCCTGGGAGGCTTTGTGAGCCTTCAGAGCGGTCACCACCGTCGGAGCCAAGCGGATTGTGCGCCGAGATTTGGCAGTCTTCGGCTCCCCGAACTCGACCCCACCGCCTTCGTCCTTTGGTTTAACCTGGAGTGTTCTGCTGAACGTCGCTGTGCCCGCTTCTAGGTCTAAGTCGCTCCAGCGCAGTGCCAGCACCTCGCTGCGTCGGGCTCCGGTCCACGCAGCGAGGATCAGCGCAATCTCCCACAGAGTGTTCTTCGCAGCCGCTAGTAGCGCCGTCACGTGCTCGGGCAACAATACGGTGAGACCGGGATCGCCGGGACGTGGTACCTGGGTGGCCGACACGGGATTGCGGGGCAGGATTTCTCCCCGCACAGCTTCAGTCATCGCCCGACTCAACACAGCGCGAGCCTGGACGACCGTTCCGGCGGAGGCTCCTTTCTGCGCCATGCCATCCAGCGTTCGCTGCACGTCAATAGGTCGGAGTTTCGCAATCTTGAGTTCACCCAGCTCGGGAAGCAGGTGGCGGTCGAGATGTTCACGGTAGCGATGTGCTGTGCGCGTACGGATGCGGTTCGAGTGTCGCTCGATCCACTGAGTGAGGTACTCGCGCACTGTCATATCTTTAGGCCAGGGGTCGATGGCACCGGCCAGCTTCGTGAGGATGTCGTTCAGTGCATCTTCGGCGTCCTTGCGGCGTCGATGGGTGGACCACCGCTGACGCCGCTCCGCTCGGGGTGGAGTTAGCGGCCCGTCACACCGAGGGCAAGTCTCTAGTTTCGCATCGTCCTTGACCCACACGCGTACTCGCTTGCATGGAATCTCAGCGCCGCAATGACGGGCTAGTTGGTCGCCTTCATCGACGACAAGACTGTAGGTACCGTTCTGGCGTTTCCTGATGTGGCCTCTCATAGCTCTTCCTTCTCATCCCGGTCGACCTGGACGCGCAGGCGGCAGGTACCCCAGTCTTCGGGCCTTACGGACCCAGCCAGCGACCGTATTCCGGTTGTAGTTGGTTTCCCTAGCGATGGCGGCAGGCGGGTTTCGCTCGCCGGATGCTCGCAGCTCCGTGTAACGGTCCGCGACGGATTTGTAGTGGCTGTTGCCCCGCTTAGCTCCCCACGGTCGCTGAGCGTCTGAGACGTCCAGATGGACGTAAGACGTCGAGACTGGCGGGAGGGTGATCGACCCGTACACCGTGTCATCAGACGTAGCTAACGGGGCAGATATCGGTTGTGACGGACGCCCCCAGTGCGTAGTTGCCATTGCCTTGCGGCGAGCTGCATCGGCAATCGTTAGATAGCGGTCCCACGCGAATCGCTTCAGAAGAGAAGCAGTAAGTCCCCTCGTGACCGTGAGGCGTACCCTGGTTGGCTCACCGCCGTCGAAGCCGACGCTCAGGCGGGCTTCTATCGAGCCGTCGTCTCCTGCGATCTGCAGGTGAACGTCATCGCCTTCGACCACGACCCCCACGGTCTTGCCCTCTGGCTTGTCGCTGATGCCCCGTCTGACCTCTGCCCTATCGAATGACCTGTCTGCTGGGGTGGTAGGCACGCCATGAACGTACAACAGCTATGCACTAGGTGTCGTCTTCACCGGTAGTGGTGCGTTTCCGAACACGAATCTCACGCTGCCAAGCCGTTACAACGCTAATGCAGTCGTGGTGGACTTTACCCGTGCGTCGTTGCGTCGATCTCGCCAAGGTTCGCGAGCTTGCCCGGTCAGGCCAAGCGAGAAGATTCGCGTCAACGGGGACCTCAGCCTGCGGGAAATGGCGTCCGACTTGGAGGTTGATGCCTCGACCTTGGCGAGGTGGGAGACGGCCACCACCCGACCCAGCCCTGAAGTTGCGCTGAGGTGGCTCGATCTGCTCCTTCGGATCGAGGCCACCAGCCGGAGGACGAGCCGTGTCTACTGACGAGCTTGCAGTCGCCGTCCTCACCTGCCTCGTCGAGCGTCTGCTGGGGCCGATCGGCGATCGGCCATGGGTCACTGTCGAGGAAGCCAGCGTCTGGCTCGGTGTGGGCAGGTCGAGTGGATACGAGGCGGTGCGTCGAAATGAACTGCCTTCAACCCGAGTAGGTCGCCGAGTCGTCGTACCCGTTCCTGCGCTCGTCGCCCTGTTGCTCGGTGTCCCGGCCCACTCCGACTGGCTTCATCAGCTCGTAACGGCGAAGGCCAACGGAGTTGTCCGAACAAACAAACAGCCGAACTTCGATGGGATGTCCCACAGCGAAATCCTGACCACATAACCAGATGGGTCACGGCCCTTTCATAAATGAAGGGGCCACCCCTCACACGGGCGACCCCCTCAGACAGGAGCAAGAACAGTCATGAGCATATCAAACGACAAGCACCAGGCCAATGCCGACGCGTGGGATAAGGCGGCGGTGACCTGCCCCCGACTACGAGTCCACCAATTCTGAGAGTCCGGCTTCGTTGACTAACCACTGTTCGGTGAACTTGGTGGGCGCCAAGTACCCGAGCGACGAGTGCGGCCGATACGTGTTGTAGTCGATTCGGAAGTCCTCGGCGAGCATCTTGGCCTCGAGGAGCGTCTCAAAGATCTCGCAGTCCAAGAGCTCGTCCCTCAGTTTGCCGTTGAACGACTCGATGAAGGGGTTCTCCCAGGGGCTTCCAGGTTCGATGTAGGTGGTGCCAGCTCGGGAGAACCGACACCAGTCCCGAAAGCATTCGCTGTGAGCTCGGGTCCGTTGTCCATGCGCAGGAGCTCCGGTCGTCGACCTGTCCGTGCGACGATGCAGTCGAGGACTCTCACGGTGTGATCAGCGTCGATGGAGCGGTCGACCTCGATGGCGAGGGCCTCCTTCGTGAACTCGTCGGTGATGGCCAGGATCTTCAACGTGCGAAGGTCCGCTGTCTGGTCGAAGAGGAAGTCGATCGCCCACACCTGATCCGGGTATGTAGCTCTCAGGCGGTCGGCGGGGACGGTCGAGAAGCCGACCCTGTAGCGCTTCTTCGGGCGTCTCAGCACGCGAAGTCCCTCGTCACGGCACAGGCGCTGGATGCGCTTGTGGTTCACACAGAAGCCCTCTTCTCGGAGAAGAGCGGTCAGTCGGCGATAGCCGTAGCGGGGACGCTTCCTTGCTAGGGCACGAAGACGGGCCCTGATGCGCTCTTCCCCGTCGGGAACAGACGGTGGAGTTCGTCTCTGGGTGGAACGGGGCTGGCCCAGCAGTCTGCAGGCCCGGCGCTCTGAGAACCCGTGTCTCTCTTGGATCATCTTGACCGCCCGACGGCGCCGTGTCGGGCTCAGAATTTTCCCTCAGCCACATCCTTCAAAGCTCTGATGTCGAGGGCCTGGTCGGCCACGATTCTCTTCAGGTGGGTGTTCTCGTGCTCGAGCTCCTTCAGGCGCTTCACGTCGTCTGCCTGCATGGAGCCGTACTGCTGGCGCCAGCGGTGATAGGTCTGCTCGGAAACCTCGAGATGCCGGCACACCGCCGGGATGTCTGCTCCTTCGTTGAGCAGCCGGTCCGCTTCGCGCAGCTTTCGGACGACCTGCTCGGGTGTGTGACGTCGGTGCTTCACCTTGATCATCCTTGAGCTTCCCCCGATCCAGCGGACAGGTTGGTTGTGGTGATCATGCCGCGTGTGCGGCTTCGTAGTCGACGGGACTAAGCATCTTGCAGTAGCTGTGCCGGCGCCTCGGGTTGTACCAGGTT
>JBELAS010000286.1:0-8469 GCA_049508615.1 Acidimicrobiales bacterium | reverse complement strand
CGAGTGGCAGTTATGATGTTTGGGCCGCCCTAGCGATCGTCGCGCTGTTGCTCGCGTTCCTGATACCAACAGTGGTAACGCTTATGAGATGAGTCCGACGATCCAACGACTACATCTACGGGGCCTCCAGCACTCCCGTCGAAGAGGTCAACCTAGCGACCTCCACCCCGACGTACATGACCTACACGGCTTCTGATTCCTCGTGGCTCACCACCAACTCCGCGGGGGACGAGACCGGGTTCTGGGGCTACGACGCCTTCGGCAACCTCGCGTTCGGCACCCCGACGTCGCCCTTCGGTTACGCGGGTCAGTACATGGATCCCTCTACCGGCTTCTCAGACATGAGAGCGCGGTGGTATGAACCGCAGACGGGCAACTTCACCACCAGGGACCCGGCTTTCGATTCTACGAATACCGCATACGCTTACGCTGGCGACGATCCGGTGAATGTGACGGATCCGAGTGGCGAACATCCCAGAATCTGTTTTGGTTTCTTGACCACAGTCGTCGCGTGTTGGGGAAGTGGTCCTTATGGATCAGGTGGCTCTCAGTATCCCGGGAATGGTTACACCGCCTATTCAATCATCGGACTCAGCGACGCGCATGGGCAATCATGTGCCTCGCTGGGTGTGGTCGGGGGATTTCTGAACTCATGCCAGACTGTTTGGAATCCAGTGGCACGCGAGTGGACGTCCGGTTCACATAACATACGTAAAGTCCTTTCGATGCTCGACGGCCTATATGTCGGTGAAGGTCGGTGCACGCCAGACGTTCAAGCTTGTTTCAATAACGTATTGGATCCCAACTACGCCACAATCATGGCTGAAGGTCAGTCGCTATATGGTGGGCCGACGGACCTCGCAATCGCAGCGTTATCGGAAGCGCTTGATGGTAGCCTCTTGTGGATCGCCGAATATGAACTCAATGACTTTGGTGGAAGGGGACTTCTAGAGCTAGCCGAGGCGATTGATGATTTCGACAACCTCGCAGCTGGACTTAGTTGCACAAATGCGCACGGACCCCCTGGAGTGGTGACGGTTTGATTCATTGGACAGATCGGATTATCTCATGAGAGAATGCCTTACGTCTTATGGCAAATTGGCGCTTGCACGAGGAAGCATCGTGGCAATTGCGATTATCTCGGTGGCGTGTAGTTCAGCACAATCTGCCGGCACGAGTATGCCCCGACTTCCAACGATCCAAATCGACCAGAACAGCGGTGCTGTAGGTCTTGCCGAGAGTTACTCGGTCTCCTTAACAAAGCCGGTCTTTGCATCGTCGGCCAAGCTCATTCTCGTCCGAAGGTTCCCCAGTCTCAGTTCGTCAGTAGCTCTCGGTGAGCTCCTGCAGAGCATCGGCGGTTCTGGGGACTTCAGCAACGTGGGTGCGATCGACGGAGCCATGGATCAGTTCGCTATTGTGCCTCAAAGCACTCCGATCCGAAGCAAGGGTGTCGGGGATGTGAGTATCGGGTTCATTAGGTTTTACACACCCCAGGCTGCTGAGAAAGCGCGTCGTTTGGCGCAAGTGCAGGCAAGGATCCGGGATCACTTGGATGGAATCAACTCGAGTGGTGCATTTGGCACGATGAGCACCGTCTCCGTGTCTGGATTTGACCTTGCCCAGGGCAGCGTCCTTGTTTACGCAATCTCCAACTGTTTCGGGACGATCGCATGCCGCCCCGTCGTGTGGCAGGTCGGAGAATCAATGCACGCGTCGATGGTATTTACCCGTACGGCACCAAAGGCGAGAACGACGGCATCAACAAGCTGAAAGTTAAGGATCACGGCCGCAGGGCTGGGCGCCCCTTGAAGTAGAAAAGGAAATCCTCACAACTCACGCGACCTGGACTTTTGTGTTCGACGATGGTGATGGCGGCCGGGCTCGGGTGAGGTCCACTGTGCCCGTGGCGGATGAAGGACGACGACGACCGGCATGGCAGGGGACAGCTCGGTTGCAAGTGGCTTCCCTGCCCCCGAGAGAGTCCGATGGCGTGGTCGGTGCGCCGAAGGCGGACCGGCCACGCCGCAGGTTCGAAGCCATTTTCTGTTCTTCCCTCTCCCCTCGCGAGACCTGCACCGACACCGTGATCGTGGCGCCCCTCGTGTCGAGCAAGCGATGACTCGTCTGTGCTGGGCCGTGGACCCGCTGACCGCCTGATGGAGCAGGTCACATAGACGGACCAGGGCCGCAAGAGCTGCTGGAAGACGCCAAGGGACGCTCGTGACGACTCTCGCGTGCGGTGGAGACCAGGCCGTCAGAAGGTCACTCGCCAGAGCTCTCGGCGTCAGCGGTCGTCGGCCACCCGGGCATCGAGCCCGCCGTGACCGAAGATCGAACGTCACCCATTAGCTCCCAAGGATGGTGACATTCAGGTCCACACAGTTGCACTGTCAGTGCGGAACGTCACCCGCGTCCGCCGTGGCGGCGTGCCACGCGACCAGCAGGGACATCCTGAAGCAACAGACGTGATTTCGTGTGCCACCGTTGCGGAGTGTCACCTACCGTCTACTCCTGTCACCGCGTCACCTGAACGTCACCCTCCCAGGTCAGGGGGGTGCTTCTGGCCGCTCAGTGGGTGCCAGCACTCCTCGTCGAGCAGCTGTGCTCGGTGATGACGCCCAACGTCACCCCCAACGTCACGGCGGGTCCCCAACGTCACCCTCCTAGGTGGAGAACTGGTTTGGTGTGCCAGCGCTCGACGTCGCACTCATCCGACGCGGCTCCAGTAATCACGGGAGCTGACCCGCGCACGCGAGTCGGAACCCGCCCGAAGGGCGGCTGCACACACCGAGTGCAGGTGTGTGGACATGATCGTCACCCTCTGGCGGAGCAGATCTTTGACTGTTGGTGACGCGCACGGTGCGGGCTCGATGCCCGCTCGGGCGCTGTGATCGTTCAGAGCACCGACGTGACCAGTGTCACGGTGGTCGATCCGGCAGCTAGGGCGCCGGGGAACGACTTCGGGCCGCGCGATAGCCCGAAGTCGTTCCCGTGAGGGGCATGGTCGAGGTGCGCTGCACAACGTCACCCTGGCCGATTGGAAGGAAAATCTTAAGAATTTCGACGAGGGTGACGTTCAGGGTGACGTTCGTCCGGAGAATGGGAGGGGACCAGGGCGTGTCGTCCTGGCACCGAACCAGGAAGGTCCAATGTTCGCCCAGGGCAGCAGGTCAAAGTCATTCCTCGGTGTTCAGGATGCAGCAATGCCGACCAGGAAAGGACGTGCGGCTTTCTGCCGAGCGGTGGAGGAGGAAACCGCCCCGTGAGGACGCTCCTAGCCGCGCTTTCGCGGAGTGCGCTTAGCCCCCGTCTTCTTGGGCAAAGGTTTTCGACCTGGCTTTCCCCTGGAGCGGCGGCGAGCCTCGGTTTGGTGCTTGTAGACAAGGGCGTCTATGACGCCTGCGACGATCGCCTGCTCGTCCTCATCCAGGACGTCTGCGGCGTCGGCTATGAACTCAAGGCGCGATCCGTCGCGCTCACCCTCGTCGAAGAGGAGTCGATCGGCCGAGATCCCAAGTCCTACACACAGACGGCGCAGGACCTCCAAGGTCGGCGAGGAGAGCCCGTTCTCGTAACGGCCGAGCTGGGAGAGATGCACGCCGGCACGCTCAGCCAGCTCGCTCTGGGAGAGCCCCCGCTCTGCCCTGAGAGCGGAAAGCCTCTCGGAGAACTCCATCGCTCGCCTCTTTCTCCTCTTGGGGTCGGCACCCTCACCCTAATTGGGCCAAGCACCGCAAAGCCGCCTCATCGTCGCGACGGCAAGGCGCGACTTGACGGCTATGGTTCTCATCAAGTATATGAATATACTAGATCGGCAAATGACCATGTCGCGCGTTTCTCGAAGGAGGTGACGCTATGACGAGGAAGCTCGAAGAGGCATCGGACTCTGCGCTGCTGGAAAGCGTCCTCGACCACTACGCACGTGCACTTGTGACATCGGCGCCCGCAGCGCGCTGGCTCAGATCCCATGGGATCTCGAACGAGGTCGCCGTGCGCTTTCATGTCGGGTTCTGTGACCGCTCCTACGGGAACTCGATCCCGAGGTCCAACTGCGTCGAGGGCAGGGCCATACGGGAGCGCTTGTCGAGCCTCGGCCTGCTGCGGGGATCGGGTCACGAGGTCTTCCGAGGGTGTCTGACTGTCCCTGTCTGCGGACCCGGTGGCGAGGTCGCAGGTCTCTACGGGATCCGCATCAGCGCGAACCTCCCAGCGGGCACCTTAAGGGAGCTGTGGCTGGGGAGCTCCTCGGGTGGGTTGTTCAACGCTTCGAGTCTCGGCGCGCCCAGTCACGGCACCCAGCGTCTCGTGGTCGTGGGCTCGATCCCTCTAGCTCTTGCGGCCGTCTCAGGTGGAATCGAGGCCGTCGTCGCGCCAGGTCGCGCCGAAGGACTGAGCGAGGCGGACATCGAGATGATCACAGCATCTTGCGACCACCTGGTCGTCGTCACCAGGTCCCGTTCCGACACCGTGCTCACCTCCGCCTTGTCGGGTCGCGTCGGGTCGCTGTCGAGCGTTTCCTCTCTACCGCTTCGGAGCCTTGCCGGACGCGTGGCCGATGCCCTGCGCCTGCCACTGAGCGCTTTTGCTGTCGAGTCGGCCGGCACAAAGCTGGACTCTGCGCGTGAAGATGACCAGGTCGGCTCTCGAGGCGCTGAAGAGCCCGTTGACGTCGACGACGCCGAAGCCGTCGCGACGACCAAGGCCGAGGACCGCGCTCCGGAAGCCTCGGGTCGCACATCGAGCGACGAAGGCGAGGTCCGGGTGGAGAGCCCCGCACGCTCCTGGCGGATCAGGGGGGCGAGCCGCTCGAAGGGATACGAATCCCTGCGGGCGAACGTCATGGTGAGTGAACGTCGCACCGGGCGTTTCCACATAGACACCATCGACCTCTACTCCTCCCGGCAACGAGGCGCCTTCACGGCGCTGTGTGCAGAGGAGCTCGGCGCCTCGGTCTCAGAGATCGCAGCCGAGATCGGAAAGGCCCTGCTCGTCACCGAAGAGGCCCTTGACAGATCTGCAAGCCAGTCGGTTGCCGAGGCGTCCGCAATGAGCGAGTCCGAACGCGACGAGGCGATGGCGATGCTCTGTAGCGCAGATCTGTCTGACCAGATCGTCTCGGACATCGCAGCCCTCGGGCTGGTAGGCGAAGAGGACAACGCGCTCCTCATCTACCTGGCTCTTCTCTCGCGCAAGTCCGAGCGCCCGTTGTCTGTCATCGTCCAGTCGTCCTCGGCCGCAGGCAAGTCCACACTCGCAGACGTCGTCTGCTCGCTCGTGCCGCCCGAGGACACCGTCAGCTACTCGGAGCTCACCGGACAGGCGCTCTACTACTTGGGCTCGGGTGATCTCGCCCACAAGGTCCTCTGCGTAGCAGAGGAAGAGGGAGCACAAAAGGCCTCCTACGCGATCAAGCTCCTTGTCTCCGCGGGACGCCTCGCCATCGCCTCTACGGGCAAGGATCAAGAGACCGGAAGGCTTGTGACGCGAAGCTATGAGGTCGCAGGTCCTGTCTCGGTCCTCATGACGACGACGGACCCTGTGGTCGACGAGGAGCTCGCAAGCAGGCTGGTGTCGCTTGCCGTCATGGAGTCGGTCACCCAGACTCGGGCCATCCACGAGGCTCAGCGTGCCGCCTACAGCGCCGAAGGATTGATCGCGAAGAGCAGGCGAGAACAGATCCTCTCCCGCCATCACAACGCCCAACGCCTCATAGAGGCCCTACCTGTGGTCATCCCGATGGCCTCGGAGCTGAGTTATTGCGACGCCACCACCCGGTCGCGCCGCGACCACGACAAGTACCTCTCGCTCATCGCTGCCTCGGCGCTGTTGCACCAGCACCAACGGGCGAGAAAGACGATCGGCGACGACTCGCAGCTCACCTACGTAGAGGCCTCTTGGGACGACGTGGCACTGGCCGACCGTCTGGCAGAAGGCGTCATCGTCCGCACGAGCGCGGACCTGCCTCCTTCAACCGCCTCTTTGCTCTCGTCGCTCTCGGAATGGGCCGGGAACGCTCCCTTCACCCGCAGGGCGGCCAGAGAGGCGCTCGGGCTTGGCGACACCCAGTTGAAAGTGCACCTGGCACGGCTCGTCGAGCTTGAATACGTGGTGGCGATCCGCCAGGCGCGTAGCGTTTCCTATCAGCTTGCCTGGAGCGCACCGAGCATGCGCACCGAGAAGCCTAAGGGTGCAGGCCCGCCGCTCCGGTCGGGGCAGAAGCCCATGCGGTCGGGGTCAGAGTCGATTCGGTCGGGGGTCGGTCGGCCTGTGGTCGGGGGTCGGTCGGGGTCCGGTCGGGGCTCTGGCGAAGAGCTGTCTTCGCAGGTGGAAGTGCGGAAATCGATCGCAAGCGCCGTGGCGCATGTAAATCACGCGTATAAGGCGCAAGGGTCGGACTATTCCTACGTACGACGTGCCGACGCCGAGCAGGGGGAGCGGTCGTGAGCACGGGCGTTTCTCTTGAGGCAACGACGGAGACACCGAGCCAGGCGTTCTGTGACGCGATCGGCGAGTTCAGCTCTTACCTGCGGGTGCGCAACTACTCGGCCGGGTCCATCGCCACCTACGGGCACTCGCTCTCATTGCTCGCGCGGTTCTTAGCTGCAAGAGGGATCTACGACCCCGCCGAGGTCAGCCCAGAGGTTCTAGAGACATACCGGCGCCACCTCGCAGGGGCGAGGACGCGAAGCGGACAGCCACTTGCTGTTGCCACCCAGTCCCATCGTCTCCAAGCCACCCGCGTGTTCTTCCGCTGGATGCGCAAGGTCGGCCACCTCTCGTCCAACCCCGCCGACGCGCTGGAGGCTCCGAAGGCCGAGCACCGCCTTCCGCCTGCGACGCTCTCGGTGGAGGAGATCGAGGCGATCATGGCGCTGCCCGACGTCTCCACTTCCTTCGGCCTTCGCGACCGCGCGATCCTGGAGGTCTTCTACTCGACCGCGATTCGTCGTTGCGAGCTCATGGGGCTAAGGCTCTGTGACGTGGACCACGCCCGCCGGACGCTCTTCATCTTCCAGGGCAAGGGGCACAAGGACCGCTACGTACCTATCGGCACCCGAGCGCTTCACTGGGTGTCGCGTTACGTCTCCGAAGTTCGCCCGAAGCACGCGCTCCCCGGTGACGCCGATGAGGGCTACCTGTTTCTCGCCTACACCGGAAAGGCGCTGTCTCGCGACTTCCTGACAGAGATGGTCACCGAGTATGTCTCGGCGTCGGGAACGGCCAAGCACGGGTCGTGTCACCTGATCCGCCACACGACGGCCACGCTCATGCTCGAAGGCGGCGCAGACATCCGATACATCGCCGAGCTGCTTGGGCATTCGAGATTAGAGACCACCCAGCGCTACACCCAGGTATCCATCGAAAAGCTGCGTCAGGTGCACGCAGCCACCCATCCGGGTGCTCACCTGGAGAGTTGCAAAAGGCCGTCATCGAAGGCTGTCTGACCTGCGAAGCTGACGACATCCGGCACCGGACCCCAGCAGGAGAGATCTGCGAGAATCTTGGGGTGCCGCGGGTCGAATCTAGGGTGCGCACCCGATGTCTCAGACCATTGCGGCAGTGCGGGGCCTCGCGCTCGCAAATGGTGGGTGAGAATCGCGCGTCGCGCAAAATCTCTTGTGGGGCCCCCGCACGACGACGTAGCTCCTGCATTGGGTCCCGTCATGCAAGAAACGCACGCGACCCCTCGGATGACTACGTCTACGGGCCGGGGACCACCCCCGTCGAGGAGGTGAGCCTTTCGAGCTCAACGCCGACTTACATGACCTACACGGCATCGGATTCCGCATGGCTCACCACTAACGCAGCTGGGGACGAGACCGGGTTCTGGGGGTACGACGCGTTCGGGAACCTGGCCTTCGGCACGCCCACCTCACCGTTCGGCTACGCGGGGCAGTACACAGACCCGTCTACCGGCTTCTCGGACATGCGGGCGAGGTGGTATGCACCTCAGACGGGGAACTTCACGACCAGGGACCCGGTCTTTGCCTCGACCGACACCGCTTACACCTATGCCGGGGACGATCCTGTCAATGCAGGCGACCCAAGTGGGATGATCACTGTGGGGCTCTGCGTCAACGGCACAGCGAATATTGCGTTGGGATTCGCAGTTGGCATCGGTGGTCAAGTGTGTGTCCAGAGCGACCTGATGGGGAACTACGGGCTTACGGCCACTCTCGGCATACCGGGATATGGCGCTGGAGGAAACATCGGTGTGAATGTGTCGGTTCAGGTGACAAGTGCCTCCAAGCTCGCCTCCTTAGAGGGTTATTCGTGGGCCATATCTACGGCCGGAAAATATGAGGGCGGAATTCAGGGTGATTTCTTCTGGGGAATCAAGAATGCCCCCTCCGGAGGAGAGTTCAGTGGCGCTTCGAACGGAGTCTTTGGCGCTGACTTGGGTGTTGGCCCAGGGTTTGCTCTCGATATCACCGATTGGCTTCAACATACGACTTCCCTTCACAC
>JBELAS010000285.1:0-3360 GCA_049508615.1 Acidimicrobiales bacterium | reverse complement strand
CATCCCCATTGTCTGACGCATCCGTAGCGTCTTCATCGGATCGGATACTCGCAAGGATCTCGACGAAGGAGTCCACAAGATCGCTGTCGTGGTCATTTCCAAAGACGCTGAACACGATGACCAAGTCTTCACGGACACGCTCGTGTCGAGTATCGAGGGAATCCCGAATCGCCAGTTCAGAATCGAAGTACTTCACCAGATTTCTGAGTGCTCCTATTGCAGCGGGGACTCGGCTGACATGCACTGTCTGGAGAATGCCCTTGCCGCCGATGGCCATAACTACAGGGGCAACGCGCGAGCAGTGCCAATCCGCAAATTCACTAAAGAGCTTGAAGTCGGGATGCTCCGGTCCCGCAAGGAGGGCGGCGAGAAGACCCACACAGGCATCGCTCGTGTGTGCTGGGCTCCGCTTCGCCCACGGGTAACTTGGTTTGTCCCGTATTTGGTCATTTCTATCGACATGGCGAAGGATCGCCAAGCCGCTCCCATGGGCGAAGAAGCTCGAAGTTGGTCGGTAGACCCGTTTGTACAACTGACTGGCCCCGATCGGACTGCCAACCTTCTGAACTTCCTCTAGCAACTTGTCCAGGCTTTCCAGCCGATGGGGTATCCCGATCAGTCCCACAGCTACGCTAATCGCTTGCTCGCTAAGAACACCTATGTCAGCCAGGTACGCCATCATGTTCTTAAGCGATTGAGCGTTGTCGGCATTCAACCGGCTAATAGCGTCAGGTACGTAGAGGCACAACATGCCGGTGATACATGCGTCGATTGCTGTCCGAGCAAGCAATGCAGCGCCTTCATACTGATGGAGACGCGAGCTATGCCTCGTCTGATCTTCGAGGTCGAGTAGCCGCAAAAGGGCGAGTTCGGCAGCCTGGCGCGAGGTCGCATCCAGCCCCGACCATGAGGTCTCCGACACGAGACTCCTCGCAGACTGACGAACTCGGTGACGCTGTATCGGGTCGTACGCGGGTACATATGGTCGAACCAAGGCACTTACTAGCGCTACGGTGCTCTTTACGCGAGGGCTTAGAGGCCGCGCGGATAGGTGACTACCTGCGGGAATGCTTAAAGGGTGCCCTGCGGATCACGCTGGTCACTGGCCAAGAGTCCAGTACCGAACGGCTTGACACTCCGCCTATCCGCGCACGCTCTTAGTCTCATGGAAAACCTCGATACCTGCGGCGACTCTACAAGGCAATGCTGTGCCGCATTTCAGCCTGGCTCCCACCTCTAGCCACAAGCCACCGGGAAACGCGACTCCACCGGGAGTGAACCAGACTCAGGTCACAGCTGACGAGGACGTAGCCTCGTGCTATGTCAAAGATTCCCGGATGGGTTGAGGAGATTCACGGAGTGGCAGGGTGACCGACGTCGACACGCCCATTGGGCTTCCCCCCGGTGCAATTCGCCGCCTGTCTGACTCAGAGGAAGGCAAAGGTGCCCCGGGACTCTTCACCAGTGATCTTTCGGTCAACGAGTTCCTATTGGTCAAGGAGGCCGGGTTTCGACCTCGGGGTCTCGTCTTCGGAAGCTCGATCTTCCACATCGGCTACCAGCGCCGCGGCGTCTGGAAGAGCCGCGAACTCGGGTCCCTGACCCAGGCTATGTACACCGCTCGGGAGCTGGCGATGACCCGGATGGAGGAGGAGGCCAGCATCCTCGGGGCGAACGGCGTCGTGGCGGTGCGCTTGAACGTCAACTTCTATGACTGGGGGCGCCACTCGGCGGAGTTCATCGCGATCGGAACGGCGGTCTCTGCCGAGTGTGGCTCGGACTGGCAGGCCCCATTGGACAAGCCCTTTACGAGCGACCTCAGCGGACAGGACTTCTGGACGCTGATCCAGACGGGATACGCGCCCATCGCCCTCGTCCTCGGCACCTGTGTCTATCGGGTCGCCTACCGAGGGCCCGGTGCCACAGCCCAGACTGCGATGAGGAATGCCGAGCTGCCTCACTTCACTCAAGCTCTCTACGAAGCGCGAGAGCTCGCCATGACCCGCATGCAAGAGGAGGCTCGCTCGCTAGGTGCCGAAGGCATCGTAGGAGTTCAGCTAGTCGAGAAGTCCCACTTCTGGGGGAGCCACGTCGTTGAGTTCCTTGCCATCGGAACAGCCATCCGACCGATCCGAGAAGACCACGTCATCCCCCAGCCCTCGATAATCATGACCCTGGACCGATGACTCCCACCCCCGCTCCCGTCGACTCTGCCTCGCCTTGGAATAGCGATCTGTCAGCACCTGAGCTCGCGGCGCTCCTGCGGACGGGATTCGTCCCGGTCGGTCTCGTGATGGGCACGAGTGTGTTCCGCTTCGGTGAACAGATGCGCGGCCGCCGTCTCCGCTACAAGCCCTCCTACGGCATCACCGGGAGCAGATATGTAGCCCTTGTGGCCCCTGAGCCGCAGAACGCCTCGGTCCGCCTACCTAGGGCGTTCACAGGCGGCTACCACGAGACCTACCCGTGCAAGCACATCGCTGGAGGACACGTTCCGGGTCTGAACTACGAGGACGAGTCCTTCGAGAAGGCAGTGACAGAATCCATAGAAGTGGCTTTCGAGCGCATGCGTGGCGAAGCCCAGCGCCTCAGGGCCCACGGTGTGGTAGGGGTTCGGCGCTTCATGGAGCGTTCGTCGTTTCTCGGGTCCACAGCCCCCTCGTCGCACATCCGCCTCATCGGGACCGCCGTGCGCACGCAGCACGCACGCGACCTGACAAGGCCCTTTACATCGAACCTGTCCGCCCAGAGCTTCGCGAAGCTGGTTTCGGGCGGATGGATCCCTATCGACGTGGTCATCGGGGTGGGGGCTGTCCGTTCACACCTCGGCTGTGTCGGAAGTCCCGAGGACCCCTACGGACGACAAGAGTTCGCGCAGAGGGCTGACGCGATGAGGATGAGTCGCGAACTGGCCATTAGCCAACTCAGCTCTTCGAGCACCGCCGAAGGCGAGACCCAGGTAGTTGGTACCGAGCAGATCGGACCTTTCGGGGGGAAACGCGACACTCTGTTCGAGTACTCGCTGCTCGGGACCGAACTCCTTCGGTACCGAGACGTCCCTCCCGACACCCCATGGGTCGGGCTCAGCGCTAGCGCCTCTTTCCGATGACCACTCCCCGCACCCCCGACCCTTCGCGTGAGGCCGTCGAGGCGCTCCGGACGCTCGGAGAACCCGGTCGCCGCCACCGAGGCCCTTCCGCAAAGGGTAGGCACCCAACATTCCAGCTCCATGGCGCCAGCAGCTTCACAGCCGAGGAGAAGCTCGCGGTCGATTCCGTGGGGTACGAGCCGGTAGGTGTCGTGAGCGGCGCATCGGTCTTCGCCATCCCTCTGGTAGGCAGGCGCGCCTACTACAAGGCC
>JBELAS010000284.1:0-6252 GCA_049508615.1 Acidimicrobiales bacterium | reverse complement strand
GGCTCATCACCAACGCCACAGGGGACGAGACCGCCTTCTATGGCTACGACGCCTTCGGCAATCTCGCCTTCGGCACACCTGCGTCTCCCTTCGGCTACGACGGGCAGTACACTGATCCGTCGACCGGGTTCTCGGACCTGAGGGCACGGTGGTATGCGCCGCAGACGGGGGAGTTCACTTCCAGGGACCCGGCGTTCACCTCGACCGACACCGCGTATACGTATGCGGGAGACGATCCGGTGAACGAGACGGATCCCAGTGGGAACTTTGGATGTGGTTTTCTTTGGCTCTTCAACTGTCCATCGAAACCAAGGAAAGCGCCGCCTCCAACTAATAGACATAAGACCACGCCGTGCCCAACGACGACGAGCCCAACGACGACGCTGCCACCTCCCGTCCCGTACAACTACCCCGACGGGTCGAACGCCCAGACTGCTTGGATCTACCTAACAGACAACCTACCGGGCCTCTGGGGCTTCCAAGTTGCCGCACTGATCGGCAACTTCATGGAAGAATCCATTGGGGTGAATCCGACACAAGGGCAGATCGGTGGCGGTGGTGGGTATGGCATCGCGCAATGGGGTTCCACTAGATGGAATAACGCCCTGACCTACGCGCATACGATCAACGCCTCAGACCCAGCATCGAGTTTGGAGTTCCAGCTCGCGTTCGTCGTACATGAGCTGAACACCGACTACTCGGGCGCATTTAGTGATCTCGTGGCCACCAACAACATTGATGATGCCACAGCGGAGGTCATGAATGAGTACGAGGAGCCATACATCCCGGACGAACACTTGGACTGGCGGCAGCAAGACGCGCTTTGGGCTTTGTACGAATATAGCTATCTGACGGCGTGAGGGGGTCGGTAGATGACCAGACGAAAGTGGTCACTGCTTGTCTGTGCCGGGTTCGCACTTACGGCTTCGTGCGGCGGAAGTGCAAGCCGTGTCGAGGCTCTCAGTCTCATTCAGCGCCCAGTGCCTCTGCTGGCAGTGGCGCACTACTCCACGAGTGGCACGTTTCCGGAGATCTCGGGTTCAGGGTCTGCTTCCACCGTCAACAAAGCACTCCTGGGAGCGGTGTTGGCTGACGAGCAGAGCTATGCCGCGATGGCGGTCAGCGAGGAAGCTCGCGTGGCCTACGTGCCCGAAGCCGGGCCAGGTGTTTACGCACTGACGCCGCGCTCTGATCTGATGTCGGCAAGCTCTACAGTGGTGAGTGCGTTGATACCTGCACTCCGGCTTTTCCCGGGCGGCAATGATGGCGAAGGTTGGTTGTCAACGACAATCGACGTGTCGAGCGGCAAGTCGATACAGATTCTCGATTTGTTCGAGGCCCCCGCGGCCGCGCTGCGTGCTATTGGGACTTCTGCGCACGCATTCGTAATGGCCGGAAACAGCTGCGTTCGAGGTGAGGACCTGTACCTTGAACAAACTCGTCAACCGGTGCCGGGTTTCTCCCCGACAGGTGCCAACTACCGATACTTGGCGCTAACGCGCGCAGGGCTCGCTGTTGGATTCCCGAACGGTCAGCTTGCGAGCCCCAGTTGTGGACGCGTGGAGGTTACGATTCCTTACAAGGTCATAGCGCCATACCTGAACAAAGTTGGAAAGTCTCTTGTGAGCGGGGTTCGACAACCGCTGGGCTGAGCCCGAAAGGGCATGGGTGGGGGTCGGGTGCCGGAGTGAAGAGAGAGTTGGGCTGGTCCATTCGCTGTCCACCATCGATCAGTCCGATGCTAGAACCATGGTACTGATGTCGCGGCCTTAACGTACGGCCGGACGGCATTGTTCACGAACCGTAGCCACGCTGACTTGCATCTGTTACCCGTCGTCCAGTGCGAGCACGGACATGCTCCCGGACACACAGACATGCTCTATGCGCGATGTAACTTTCTATATGTCTTCAAGACGCCCCAGCGTTGATGGCGACTTCGCTGCTGCCTGCGCCAGGCGGCGCGGGCTTCACAGCCCGTTTACACTGTGTCTTGAGCGCTGCTCCCTCTCCGCCAGCACCGCCGGTGGCCCGAATCGCCCAGCTGCGTGATCGCGAGCACAGCCGGACGGGTCTCGTCAGTGCTGTGAGTGATCGAGGCGGCTGCCCGGGCGTCGAGCCGGTCCGACCGCCGATCGAACGGCATCCGTCGGCCCCCAAAGAGGGTGACGATCATGTCCACACAGTTGCGCCGGGCCGGCGGGCCGAAGGCCCGTGACGCCAGGGCGCCCGGGCGGAAACAGTAAGAACAACTCTCGTCGTGTCCGCTGATGACCGTTGACGTCGTTTGCGGTCCGTAGTCGTTCGCCACCGGTCCGGTGAGTCTGAGGATCTGCGATTTCTCGTCGACGCGGACGACACAACCGTGTCCCGTTCTCGACCCATGGAAACTTCGCGACCCGACCGATCCCCTAAGCTCCCAGAAAGCGCTAATCCCGACCGCTCGCTCAAGGGCGAGCCGCCGTCAGGCGGCACGCCAACGAGGGAAGCTCTCCAAGGTCCTCCTTTAGCCACTATTCGCACGGAGCTGGGGTCCTTGAATCTGCGGTTCTGGACCCATCAGCTTTGTCACCAGCGCAACGTGGTCACCAAGCCGGGGCGTTACTCGCGCCGTAGGCGCCGAGACGGTTCAAGTAGACTAGAGGTGTGGCATACGAGCGGATCACAGTGGATCCCGAACGAATGGGCGGCTTACCGTGCATTCGCGACCTGCGTATTCCGGTCACGACTATCGTCGGCCAACTCGCAGCCGGTAGAACGCACGGGCAGATTCTTTCCGACTTTCCCGAGCTCACCGAGGACGACATCCTCGCCGCACTGGAATATGCCGCAGCGGCCGTGCAAGAACGTGAACTTCCGCTTCGGCCGTCCGCTTGAAACTCCTCATCGACGCGAATCTGTCGCAAGGCGTAGCCGTTTCTCTCCGCAAAGCCGGGATCGACGCTGTGCACGTGAGGGAGAGAGGGTTGATGACAGCGCCTGATGAGCAGATCCTGGCGCTTGCGCTCGACGAGAACCGCGTCATCGTATCTGAAGACAGTGACTTCTCTGCAATACTCGCCCGGCACCGCCTGCTGGCACCGTCGTTCGTCCTGATCCGGTCGGCTGAGCCCATGGTCGCCGAGGATCAGGTCGCACTGTTGCTCTCCAACCTTCCAGCGTTCGAGGAAGAGCTCAACCAAGGCTGCGTCCTGTCTCTTGCACACGGGCGGATTCGGGTCCATCCCTTGCCGATCTGAACCGCCCCTCTTGCGGATGCAGCAGTCGGGAGCGATCTGTTTAGCAATGTGGATCGCGTGATCGAGCTGGTGCACTACGTTTACCACAGCCAGGGGTCCAGTCCCGTCTCGGGCCTCAGGGACCCTACAGCTCGCAGTCAATCTTGCAGTCGGGGCAAGAGTCGATGCGGTCGGGGTCCGGTCGGCCCGTGGTCGGGCATCGGTCGGGCGTCTCTCAAAGAGTTGCCTTCGCAGGTGGATGTGTGAAAATCGAGCACAGACGGCACGACAACAGCAAATCGCGCGTACAGGGAGCAGATCGCGGACTATCCCTACCTACGACGTACGGGTGCCGAGGGGGGCCATGAGCATGGAGGTCTCTTTGCAGGCGACTACGGAGACGCCGAGCTAGGTGTTTCTCGAGGCGATCGGAGAGTTCAGCTCGTACCTGCAGGTGCACAACTACCCGGCGGATCCATCGCCACCTAGGAGCACTAGCTCTCGTTGCTCGCGCGCTTGGAAGTCCGTCTGACGTGCGAAGCTGACGACACCGGAACCGGACTCCAGCAGGAGAGATCTGCGAGAATCTTGGGGTGCCGCGGGTCGAATCTGGGGTGCGTACCCGATGCCTCAGGCGATCGCGCCAGTGCGGGGCCTCGCGCTCGCACATGGTGGGTGAAGACCGCGCGTCGCGCAAAAAGTCTTGCGGAGCCCCCGCACGACGACGTAGCTCCTGCATTGGGTCCCGTCATGCAAGAAACGCAAGCGACCCCTCGGATGACTACATCTACGGTTCCGGGACCACTCCGGTCGAAGAGGTGAGCCTCGCGACCTCCACTCCGACGTACACGACCTACACGGCCTCTGATTCCACCTGGCTCATCACCAACGCCGCCGGTGACGAGACTGCCTTCTACGGTTACGATGCCTTCGGCAACCTCGCCTTCGGCACACCCACCTCGCCATTCGGCTACGGCGGGCAGTACACCGACCCGTCTACCGGTTTCTCGAACTTGCGCGCTCGCTGGTATGTACCGCAAACGGGGACGTTCACCACCAGGGACCCGGCCTTTGCCTCGACCGATACCGCCTATACGTACTCCGGGGATGATCCGGTGAATCGAACGGACCCAACGGGAGAGATGCAACTGAGCCGAATGACCGCTGCGTTCCTCCAGTCCTGGGGGATAAGTACCTCGAAAGCGGGTCGTTGGCCGAAGTTTACGCAGGAGGGGCCGTACTGGGTCTACACGCCGGTGGATGTCTTGTTCAACTATGTATATGGCGGCAACTGCGTCAGCTTCCTAGGTGTCCTCAATGTCGGAACTGGGTGCGGAAAGCCCTCACACGATTCATCGACTGGCGCCGCCGTTGCAAACGACTCTTGGTACATCCTGTGGAACGATCTTTACCAAGCGCCAAACGAGTATCCTCCGGACGCGTCCTGTCAAGACCTTCTAACGGGGAGGGATCTGTCGGGCGGATACGCATGCTTCGTATCCTTTGTTGTCACTCCAACTCTGACAACGAACTCGACTCAGTCGCCGGACCAAACCGTTCTCTGGCTTCATAACAGACTCCGAAATGTACAATTTGGCTTTTCGCAACAGCTTTCGATAGCTGAAGATATCGATACGGCAGCCGAAATCGCCGAGGCCGTTCTCGGCGTCTATGTGACACCATCTGGGTCATCTAACGCGGCATGCGGCGCGCACAACCTCATCACGTTGCGATGAGGCGCTATATTAGCAACATGAGATGGCGTCGGCTGTCATTGGCGGTCGTGATCAGCTTGGTATTCTTGCTGTCGTGTGGAGCCGGAAGTCCCATACCCTCGATTAACCACTCACTGGGCCGCGCCGGTAGTCTAAGTGGCGATTATGGGTTGATAACTTGTGAAAATGCAGTCATTGCAGTCAATCTAACGACTGCACGCGCGGGACCGCGAATCGACCTCCCTACGATTGCACCTTCGGGCGCACATATTACTTATAGTGCCGCAACTTGGGACCAACGCTCGAGCACCCTGTATGTTGCCGGGACTAGTGGAGTAGGGGATTCAGGGACGATAGCAAGTGGCTTTGTCTTGGCACTTAACCTGAAGAAAATGTCCGCGGCGAGTCCGATCTCCGCTCCAACATCAACCTGGTTTGTTCTGCCATATGAAGGAAGGCTTGTCCTCTCCGGTAGCCTCAACAACGACACTCACGCCATTACTTTGTTATCCGAAGACGGAACAAGTTCCGAACAGGTGTTCACAGTCGGATACAGACCCACAGGTGTGTCCCCATTCGGTAGTGCCAGCCTTGCTCTTGCCCTCAATGCCTCAGGCATGGGACGAGAAATTGCAATCTGGAGTGCACGGACGGGTAAGGTCGAGTCGTTTATCGATGTTGAGCAAGGGGTGTGGGGAGTCGTCGAGTCAACCGATTCCGAGACTCTGTACGCGTATACAACTCAGGGAGAAATCGACGCAATCAATGTCGCAACTCAACGAGTCGTCGGTGAGTTCTCCGCTCCGACTGCTGCGGGCATGGTCCTCGGGCTGAATGGCAGTGCATACTTCGCCGCTCAAAATGGGACCATCGAGACCTACGATGTCGCGTCACAAGATATCGAAGCACATTTCGATACTGGTCTTCAGGCTCCTATCAACACCTTGGGTATTCCCGCTCATCTACTTTCGGTGGACCTGAACGATGGCAAAGCGGTTTTGGTCAGTCAATCGGCGAATGAGGCGGCGATTGTTGACCTTCTTCACCAATCTGAACTGCGGAAGGTCAACGTCTGCTCTAAGCCTATCGACGTTGAAACTGCCTCGTTGTAATGAGGTCTTGAAGTAGTACAGGAAATTCTCACAGCTCACGCGACCAGGACACGCGAACTGGACTTTCACGTCCTGATGCTGGCGATGCCGTTCAAGCTCGGGTGAGGTCCAGCATGCCCGTGGTGGATGAAGTACGACGACGACCAGGACGATGGGGGACAGCTCGGCTGCAAACGGCTTTCCTGCCCCCTAGAGAGTCTGTTGGCGTGG
>JBELAS010000283.1:0-11349 GCA_049508615.1 Acidimicrobiales bacterium | reverse complement strand
ATCACATCCTCTCAGTGCCGGGCCTTTACGGTTATGCGGTTTGCGCTGATGTACCCGCACAGTAGTCAAACTCTGTCGAGGGCATCGAGGTCGGATTGGAAGACGCTAAGTGATCTATAAAGGGAGCCGGATCGGACCGATCGGTAACACCGCCCAGCCTCGGATGCTGGCACCCAGCCGAACCGCTCGAACATCCGGGTACGCGCCGATCGTCGGATGATCGTCCGTGACTGGACCTGCGCGCAATCGCTCAGGGCCGTCGATCCCGAATGTCATGATCGGAAGAACACCTCGGCCATAGGGTGATGTACTGGCACGTCCTGCTCGACCGGGAGGGACCAATGATCAAACCAGTAATCGACAAGTGGCATGCTTTCTTGCGGGGTCAGCTACCGGGTGGGCTCGACGAACTGCTCGATGATGACGTCGTCTTCTACTCACCGGTCGTATTCACGCCCCAGAAGGGCAAGGCGATCACCACCCTTTACCTACAAGCGGCAGTCGCGACTCTTCCGGGCGACCAAGCGGCATCGACCTCAGCGGACGGCGAAACTCCGACCGGAAGCTTCCATTACACGAAAGAGGTGATGGGCGAAGACACAGCTGTACTTGAGTTTGAGACCACGATGCAGGGCAAATACGTCAACGGTGTCAACATCATCCGCTGTAATGAGGAGGGACGCATTGTCGAGTTCCGTGTGATGATTCGGCCCCTTCAGGCGGTAAACCTCGTGCATCAGCAGATGGCGGCAATGCTCGAACGGATGAAACCAGCCGACTGACAACTGCGGATTACTCACGCTCGACCTGCGCGCTGATGCCGGACCCAGGGTGGGGCTGGAAGATGCTCTCGGCTGGCCGTGCCATCCGATAGCGCGACGCCGACGAGAAGGAAGAGGGTCGCGCGCCTTTGACTTTGACGTTGGCGTGGTTGTTGCAGTGCCGTTGACGTTGCAGTGCTGTTGACTTCCTGTGCTTTCCTTGGGTTTCACGGAGGAGTTCCGAGGGGCTGAGCGCAACAAGACCCCGAGACGCGCTCGGGGCCTTGTTTCCTGTGCTTTCCTCGGGTCCACGTGGGTCCCTCGGAGCACTTTCATCATACCGGTCGTTGACCCCAGTCCCCCCATGGCCACGTGCTGGAGTCCACGATGGAGGAGTGCCCTCGCCACGCCGACCAACGCGTCAGGCAGTGGACGAAGCTACCGCTGCCCTCCGGCGGGTTCTCAGAGCCATTGAGAACGGGGAGCTGGAGGTCACCACTCCTCAAGAAGTGGCCCTCGTACGACGCCTAGAGGGGGCGCTGGTGGGTCTAGAGAAGGTCAGTGGACACCGCCGAAAGAGTCACGAATCACCCGATTGAGCGAGAGTGATTGTTCAACTGGTCGGTTGCACTAAGATAGCCCTGTGGATAACCACGACCAGAAGGTCCTGGGCTACGTCCGGGTGAGTACGGCTGAGCAGGCTGAGTCCGGTCTGGGACTGGCTGCTCAGGAGGCGACCGTACGGGCCGAGTGCGACCGTCGGGGTTGGGAGCTGGTCGAAGTGGTTGCCGACGAGGGGGAGTCAGGCAAGTCTCTCGACCGTCCTGGCCTCCAAGCGGCGCTGGAGCGCATCGCCGATGGGGAGGTCGCGGGACTCGTGGCGGCGAAACTCGACCGCATCAGCCGGAGCGTCAGAGACTTCGCCGACCTCCTTGAGTGGTTCAGCCTCACAGGAGCCGCACTGGTGGCCATCGACGTGGGAGTGGACACATCGACGCCGGGCGGGAAATTGGTGTGCGGAGTCTTCTCTGCTGTGTCGGAGTGGGAGAGGGACGTGATTGCTTGCCGTACCCGTGAAGGACTCGCGGCTCTCCGAGCGAAGGGCAAGCCGATCAGCAGGGCGGCAGTGGCAGACAATCCCGAGCTGGCGGCACGCATCAGGGCAATGAGAGAGGCCGGGGCCACTTACCAAGCCGTTGCGCACGCGTTGAATGTGGAAGGGGTGCCGACGGTGCGCGGGGCGTCTGAGTGGACTGTGTCGGCGGTCAGAGGAGCGGCAGGGTACAAGCCGCCGAGGGCCAAGAAGAAGGCCACCGTCCTTCCAGCGGTGGGCCGTCGGGGACGCTCGACGAGAGGAGGCCATGCAGCTGGTGTGCGAGCTTCACGAGGTTGAGAAGCGCCTGAAGAACCTCCGTGACGCTCTGCGTGCCGTCCTCGATGATGGAGCTGACCGTTAGGGGCCACTTCAGGGAACCGTGATCCTGGTGTGGTCATCGGTCTTTGATAGCTCTCCACACTGAGCGGAGATTGCTGATTCTGATTCCATTCCTCCGACCCCCTAGGGGGGTGTCGGAATCGGAAATCGGAACCGATTCGTGGAATTGATGGAATCGATTCGGAATCATGGAATCGGCTAGCCAGGTCAACGCACCACCGTCCTCGAACGTGAAGGAGAATGAGGACAGTCGGAGGAGAGGCCGAATGCGAGTACGGGGGAGGCCCAACGCTGCGCTGGTTGCTGTCGTTGCCATCGCTGGGCTGTCGGGGGCCTGTGGCGGAACTACCACGACGAAGAACGCTTCACTAGCGCCATCTACTACCGGCACGAGTAATTCCGCACCCACAGCCCCGTCCTCGACAACGACGATTCCGCCGGGCACTCCAACCTGTTTTGCAAGTTCTCTAACGGCTCACGGAGGCCGTCAAGGCGGTGGTTTCGCCGGGATAGCCCAAGGAGCAGTCTTCCTGACGAACGCTGGAGCCACGTCATGCACGTTGTCGGGTATTCTCTCGGTGGCTCTGCTCAGTTCCGGTGGCTCGCAGCTCAATGTGGAAGCTGCTTCCCCGACCAATCCGGCCTTAGCACCTGTGCTGATTCAACCGACGGGTTCGGCCACGTTGATCGTGTATTGGTCGAACTGGTGCGGAAGTCCACCTGGACCACTCCACATACGCATCACACTTGCTGGAAACAAAGGGACCTTGACCGGACCCTTTGATGGTCCACCCAACTACGTCCCAGTTTGTCGGGACAGCACCCAACCATCGACGTTGTCTGTCGTTGACGCCTACTACGAAGGGAGTTGATAAGAGAGTTTCAACTTGCCAGTCTCAGAAAGGTCAGACGTATCTACCCTCGAATCAGCCACGCCGGAAAAGCGGGACATTCGTTGTCGTTCCCGTTCCTGGGTGATAGACGGTGCCCATCAGTGGAGAATCTGTAACCCATCGCTTCTTCCGACCCAGCCACGCCGCCACATTTTTCGTCATACCGTTGCAGAGTCTCTCACCAGTTCAAGTCCAGGGTGGCGTCTGCGTTCGGTTCGCCTGTGATCGAGAACGTGATGTTAGCTGTAGCTGACCCGCAACTGCTGGTGGTGGAACTCAAGAACCATCCCTGGTTTTGCGCATTCTGGATCTGCTGCGTAAGCCAGGGGACGCACTCGGGCGCATACTGCTGAACCGGGTTGATGAAGTCAGCATTCTCCGCCGACGCCATGTCCGACTCGCCAATAGCCCCATCGACCTCGAATCCCGTTATGTCACTGTTAGACCCGTCCAGCTCGATCACGAGAGAGAGTGGACCATCGTCGGTTCCGGTAACCGGCGGACCTGATTGCCAGGAGAGATTGGGGTCGAGGGAGTTGAAGAACTGTTCAGCATCGCTGAGCGACACGTTGTGGCTAGACGTCACTGGTCTAGCTGTCGTTGAGGTAGACGCCGGGCTCGTTGGTGGAGCTGTCGATGTCGTCGCTTGGGTCGGGGATCGGGCGAGGCTTGACGTAGAGGTTGAACATCCAGCCGGCGTCAACAAGAGTGCCAGCGTCGCGAGCGACTTCGTGACTTGAATCGGCAGCTTTACCTGCATTGTAGCTTCACCTCGTTTTGATCGATAGATGCGGCTCCCTGGTCAGTAATGGTGAGTGTGTCGAACAGAGTTACGGAAGCGCCGGGGCCAAGGGAATTTGTTGGCGAAATCGAGTAATCAATGCCGAAGTAGGCTGGATCTGCACCTGTCGCACTTACGGTGCAAGATGGCGTCTCTGATACTGAACCGTTGTTGGTGATGGTGAACTGCACACTCAGGTGTCCTGGGTCAATCTCTGCGATTTGGTCGACGGTCGCGTTGTAGGTGGGCGAAGACTTCGATCCCACCGCGACTGCGATGATCACGACTACGACGACGACCGCGACTACACCCAGAATCATGCGAATCTTCTGCCGCTCTTGTGGGCTCTTTGCGGCCCACGCCGTCGAGTGCGCGGTCTTGCGTTGAGTACTCACAGTCGGAGGCGGGGTAACAAGAGAAGCCGTGACGTCGCCTTGGCGCTCCCGATGTGGTGGCAGGCTGAGACCTCGAAGAGCGGGTTCCGCATTCGTTGGTGTGTCACTACCAGACTCAGGAGTCGATGCGAGAGCGACAGGCTCCTGTCCAAGACTGAAAAGCTCATCTTCCGTAACGAGCGTGCCTCTAGCAAACGCGACCTTCGGAAGCGGACTGGAGGCTCCGCACGCGGTACAGGTCCAACCGAGGTTGTCAGCGGTGACCATTCCTTTGTTCTTGCATGACACGCATTGCACTATCGTCCAGTTAGTGCTACAGGAAGCGCAGTTCATGCCATTCACAGTGTGTACAATTCCGTTCCACGCTTTGCAGTCACACTGCAACGCTCGGAGGCCCCGGTTTGGCATCCCCACATAAAGTAAGTTGGTACGCCCGCACTCGGTACACCGGAAGCCATGCTCCCCTGGTTGCTCGCTTGGCATGACGGACGCGATGGATTTACAACCTTCACATGCCACGAAAATGACCTTCTTGCCGCATGATCTGCAAAGCATCGCCAGGGTGCTCACAGCGAGCCCCGGCACTCGGTTAGCTGCTTGGCACACAGGACATCCAATGTCGAGAAACGCGACAGTGGGGATTACTGCTTCTGACTCCTCCGCCGACGCTGCCGGTCGAGGTTGGGCCTGTGCCACAGAACCGCATTCAGGGCAGAACTTCACCCCTATTGGCACTGGATGCCCATTAGGGCATGCCCCTGTTTCAGCTTCAGGTCCTCGCGGTGCGTCGCTCATCCCCCGCCTTCTGTACCTTCCTGCGACATAACGTACTTCCCGCAGCTGGCCACTGCTACTGATAAGTCTGTAGACTATGGGGTAGCACTCCCGGCATGTTGCCTAGGTGCGAGAGGGCGAGCTGCAACGGAGAGTGGGCCGCAACCTGCGCGCCTACCGGGAAGCACGCGGACTCAGCCAGGAGAAGTTCGCCGACAACCTCGGGTACCACCGCACGTATGTCGGGGGCCTGGAGCGAGGGGAACGGAACCTCACCCTGAAGGCCGTCGAGCGCATCGCCAGTCGGTTGAAGCTCGATCCTCTGGAGCTGTTACACCCACCGCCCAGGTAAGAGTGTTGCTGAGCAGACTCAGCTCTAGGGCCGATCCTGTCGCCTCTTCTCGGAGATTTTCGTCCTGCCAGTTCACCAGCGCGCAGACCGATTACTCAATGTCCTTGTCGTTCAAGTGCGCCATGAGGTGGATAGGTGAGAGACGCGGGCGGTGGGTACTGAGCCTCGGTCCACATCGGCCCTGGGTACCTCCCAGGCCATGTCGGACCAGGGACGTAGTGGCGTCGGTGCCAGTGTTGTCACACGAACGCAGCGATGAGGAGGTCGAGCCCCGTCACCGGACGCGTGGTTCAGGGAAGGGAAACCAAGCAACGACAACAGCTGACGCCACAATCTTGGCTCACAGACGCGTCGATTATTGACATCTTCGTTACTGCATCGCAAACGCCACGCGAACTCACCGTCGCCGTGTCAAACCTCCTAGCCTTTTCCACGTGCGAGTCTTGGGAATCGACCTAGCGGCTCAGCCCGAGAAGACAGGCGTTGTCCTTTTGGACTTTCCCGATGAGGCTCCTATCCCGGTCGCTCACCTCGTCTCTGAGCGCGCTACCGACGACGCGCTCGTTGCCCAGGCGAAGGTGGTTGACCGAATAGGAGTCGACGCTCCTCTCGGTTGGCCAACAGCGTTCGTCAAAGCCATGGTTAGCCATGCCGAGCATGAAGGGTGGAGGAATCCAACAACCGGCAAACACCTAACCCACCGGCTGACCGATCATGTCGTACATAAGCTGACTGGACTCTGGCCGCTCTCGGTTAGCACTGACAAGCTCGGGATTGTCGCTTTTCGCTGCGCTCATCTGCAAGAGCGGTTCGCCATGGAAGCGTGGAACGGAGCCCATGCACCTCGTGACGGCTCAGGGCCGCTCGTTGAGACCTACCCGGCAGCAGCCCTGTGCTCCTGGGACCTGGTTTACCGCAAGTACAAGGGCGATTCGGAAGAGAATGTACGTAAGACCATCCTCGATGGACTACGACCGCGAGCCGACCTTCGAGAGGTTGAGCAAGAAGCTGTGCGAAGCGACCACGTTCTCGATGCTCTCATATCTGGGCTCGTCGTAGTCGAAGCGGAGCGTGAGAGGACAACCACGCCTGAGACTGAGGAGGAGATTGCCGCGGCGCGTGTGGAGGGATGGATTCATGTCCCGGTCTGAGACCGTCCATGTTGGACAGCACTCAGCCAGTTCACCTTGAGCCACCCACTCATCTGCTCGTACAAACTGTTTGCCAACTCGTCCAGTTCCTCGTCGGTCGTGTCCGGCCCTATCTCGACGACGATCGAATGGTGAGGGGAAGGGGTTGCGTCGCTAGTGGGCATCTTGACCTCCTCATCGCGTGGCATTCGCACCTTGCCGAAGCAGGTTGCGGGACCGTCAGCAGGCCACGTCCCTCGGGTCGCTCTGGATGAAGTACAAGACACAGGATAGCGCTGTGTTGGGTCGCCGAGTGCGTAGGGGTTCGCGTTGGAGAATCGTCCTGCAAGTTCTCGTACCAAGGGCCATTGGCGGCTTGAGGCCTGGCAGCCGGGTGGCGTTCGTACTCGGGACCCACCGGGAGACGTACGCTCAGTGCCATGCCTCAGTGGGCGATCACTCTCTTGGTGACTGTGTTTGGCTCGTTTACCACCGGGGTGGCCGTCCTCGTGGTGACACGACGTTCAGAACGCCGAACGGCTCGTCGCAAGGCTCGGCTCGAACTACTCGACCCGATAATTCCAGCTCTCACGCCCGAGAAGCATCCGATCCTCAGTTCAGGCTCGTACAGAAGCGTCCTTGCGGATCAACTTGATCGGCTCAAGGGGGTGACATTCGTGTGCTCGAAGAGCGAACAAGTGGCCGCTGCTTCGCTTGCTCGTGCTTGGCGTGATGCTGTTCCTCTTGGCCTCACCGAACCGACGATTCACGTCAGTGAGGATCAGTGTCGTGAGATCGAGACCAGTCGCGCGGCGCTTCGACTGCTCGTCGAGAAGCGGCTGCGACCGTTCAACTCCCGACTCAAGCGCCCGGTCAAGTGGCCGTGAGCGGGGTCATTCAAGGTGGTCGGCGCCGGTGCCGATGCAACATCCCATGGAACCCGACTTGGGGCACTCTGCACTCAAGGCGGTCGTGGTCACCCTCGCTGTCGTTGCCACGCTCCTCGTGTGCGGGTTCGTCGGTCTCGTTCTGATCTGCCACGGACAACCTGCCCCGGCGACTCCCCAAGCCTCAGGCACCAGAACCAATTCCCCGTGCTTCGACCCGAGTGACGTGCTGATCAGTGGACAGTGTGAGCCTCCACCCCAGACGGTTTCGGTGCCCAACTTCGTTGGCGCAACGATTGAGTACGCCGAGTCACACATTCCTCTGGTGGACGGGATCGCATGGGCCTACGCCACACCCGCAGATGGAGACACCTGCACCAACGGTCCGGAGGGCGTGGTCGCCACGATCGTGGCTCAGTCTCCTGCTGCCGGGACCGTCCTAAGGGTGTCTCCCGTCAATCTGCCCACGATCACGTGGACAGATTCCTGCCCGCATTAACCGACCACCGAGCTATTACGGAGTGAGCGCGTAGAGGGCATCGAGGAACGCCAGTTGCGGTCGCCTCGAAATCGGATCGTCCCAATCGTCGCATCACCGGTTGCGATCGCCAGGCCCAGCGGCGCACCCGACCTCAACCGCGGCTACCCGGTCGCCGGTTCAGCCAGCGGGTGTGGACCCTGTATCACAGCACCCGTAGGCTGCATCGCTTGCCGCAGACCTCGCCCACTCAGGGCCAACGCCCTAGTAACCCGCTCCTTATGGCACTCGCAGGGACAGGCGACCATCGCGTCAGTGGTAGCGGCATTCGGTCGTCGCTCCCTTCTAAGACCCTCGTTTCCGTGGTTGCTGTCCAGCACGCCCTCGAAGCTGCCAGGGAACGAACTCCGGTAACCCGCGTTTCCCATCCTCGATGAACTGCTCTAGGTCGGTTCTACGGAACTTCACTTTACTGCCGACCTTGTAATGAACGAGTCTCCGCTCGTATGCCACTTTCCGTATGAAGGTCGGGGAGACACCGAGGTATCCAGCAGCCTGGTTGACGTCCAAGACGTTTGGCTTGTCCACAACGGGCTGCGCAGACGCGGCAGCTCTGATGCTAGTGATCTGTTCGCGAATAGCTCTTGCAGGGTGTACGAATCGAGCATTGTCATCCTCTCGGGACCCTGCGAGGATAGGAGAACGTGACGGAGCACCGGACTGTCGATGACCACGACGGGAAGAGCACGATCGTCTTGAAGACGCGGATGAATCCGCTGACCGTAACGATGTACTTCGTCCTCAGACCCGTCGTGACTGTTGATGACACGAGGTCATTCTGCAAGTGGGGAGAGACCACCTTTCACGTCAACCCAGGATTGCATGAGGTACGCGTATCGCTTGGAGATGCTCTCTTCCGTCCTCTGGGCGAGGCCAGTATCTCCGTGCAAGTGGCCTCAGGAACGACGGTCTATTTGCGCTACTCGGCGCCTTACCTCCTGTTCTCACAAGGCAGAATCAGAGAAGTAAGCCGAGTCACTCAAGGTCAACGCTAACGTCAATCCCCCGAGGAGGGCGTTTGAGTGTCTACGGTATTTCGTGGCATCCGAGGACCGCTGTCTCCGATGTCTGGCGACATCGTAAGAGACCATCGCCCTCGTGACCGCGGCTCTGCACCTGCGCCAGCACGCCGACGCAAGTTTGATGGCCGCGGTCAGTCAGGCCTGCGATCTCTCGGCCTGCCTGGCGGGCCTCAGCATTTGCATTCGCGACGGGCACCAGTGGACGGCCCGCCACCGTCAGCCGATAGTGTCCTCCAGGCGGAATCCGACCTTCATCGTCACCTGATAATGCGCGATGGCATCATTCTCAAAGTGTCCACGGATTTCGGTCACTTCGAACCAGTCGAGGTGGTGAAGCGTCTGGGCAGCTCTGGTTGCCCCCACTTTGATGGCCTCGGTCACTCCGTCAGGTGACGACCCCACGATCTCGGTAACACGGTAAACGCCGTCTGGCATGTGCCACTCCTTTGTTCGGGCGTGCTGAAGCGAGTTGGCCCCGCGACCGCAGCCTCGTTGCCATGTTTGCCCAAAACGCATCCGATTTCGACAGTTCATCGGCATGCGGCGCGCTGACTAGGGAGTTGACTAGGAGCGACGCCACCAGGCCCGGAGACGTGTAGTGCCTAGGCGGGCTGCGCTGGCTGCTCCTCTCCGTCCTAGTAGGGATCAACGAATCGGTCGGCGAAACTCGGCAGCATCAGGCCAAGGTACCGTTGTGGTCGCGTCCGGGGTTGGGCCGACCCGTGGTTTTCCCGCCGCGGACCTTTCCGGTCCATCTCCGGGCGCGATAAAGCGCAGGTGGCCCGTATTGTGAGCGAGGCAGGCACGCGGCTGCAACGGTTCCACCGGGCAGTGATCAATGAGCTGTCGTTCTGAGGATCATTAACGCGACCCGTGAGGTGCGTTGAGGCGGTCGCCCTACGAGCGCCGTAGGCTGGGATGCCTCATCCCCTCTGACTAAACGTGGCAACCAGAGGGCCAGGGCGGCGGCTGTTACGGTTCCTCACCGTGGAACATGTCCTGCTCGTCACCGGAGCCGGTGCAAGTCGGGAGCTAGGTGGAGATCAAAACCCCCTACCGCTCATGGGGGAGTGGGCATCCGACATAGTTGATCGGCTTGAGCGAGAAACACCATGGGGGTTGGCCGCGATTCTCGGTCTGGAGCGCAACACGGTGGGTGAAGTCTTCGAACACCGGCTAGGTCGGTTCTTAGCCTGGGAAAGAGCCCTTACCACCGTCGCCGAACTGTCAGACCTTGGTGAGGACGTCGCTGCTGGAGGTAGGCCCAAGGTCTTTGAGAAGTGGCTGAACCAAGCACGCAGAAGTGCTGGCGTCGTGAACAAGGTTGTGTTCGAGTCACTCTTTGCGAACTTCGGACAGTCACGGGTGTCATCCTTCGCGGCAGGCAAAGCTTACAACATCCTGCTCAACTTGCTCGGCGTAACACGGGGAAACACAGCACTCACGGTGGCGACTACGAACTACGACTTTGCTATTGAAGACGCGATGTCTGGCCTTGGGTGGTTTCCAGAGTGGGGTCAGGAACCGTCAACATCGACCACCGGTGCTTCGCCGCCGATCAGGATCGCGAACCTTTCGCAGGCAACGGAGATGGGTCGGACGCCTGTGCTACACCTTCACGGGAGGGTGGGGTGGTACCTCAAGGATGACGGGCGGTTGCTCTCCTTTAGCCCGGACGTTGTTTACAACAAGGACTTCGGGGTCCCCGGCCTTCTGTTGCCGGAACCTGACAAGCGATACGAGGAGGACCTCCATTTTCGCGTCATGTGGGAGGAGTTCAGGAAGGCAATCGAGCGAGCAGCACGCATCCTCGTTCTTGGACATTCATTGAACGATGATGGACTACGGGAAGCACTTGCGCCGGTCGCTGCCAATCGCGTCCGCGTCACTATGTGCGTTGATAGTGACGAAGGGACCGAGCCGTACGAGAAAGAAAAATCACGTATCCTGAGCCTGCTTCCGGCACTTCCTCCGGGCGCTTTAATCCGCATGAGGTTTGGACCGGAATTCGTGCCCGATGGAACCGTCAAGCATGTGTTCGAGACGTGGCGCGGGTGATTCGTGATGTTCCTTAGCGGCAATGCTGGCGACGACGTGCTCGACCTACTGGTGGCTCGTTACACAGGCGAGGGGTCCTACGAGCTGGAGAAGCGGCTGCGGGAGAGTGACGTCAAGGTCGAGTTCTTCAACTACTGAGCCGGACTAAGCATGGCTAGTCAATCCGCAAATGGCCCGACCTTCCTTCGCCGTTGTGATACGGCATGCGTACGATTGACTTAACCAGACCTGAGTAGGGGGGCACCGATGACAACGGTGGAAGAACGCTGGCAGCCAGCACGCCTATTTCCGATCACGGGCATCGGAGGAACCGACGAACAAGA
>JBELAS010000282.1:0-6672 GCA_049508615.1 Acidimicrobiales bacterium | reverse complement strand
AAGCTCGTGGCCGTCTCCTGTCCCACCACGGGTTTCTGCATGGCGGTGGACAATCAGGACAACGCCGTCAGCTTCAACGGGACCTCGTGGACCTTGACCAAGTGGATCGAACCTACGGACACTCTCGAGGCGGTGTCGTGCTCGAGTTCCTCGTTCTGCGTGGCGGTGGACAACGCGGGCCATGCCATCACCTACAACAGCACCTCGTGGTCCGCCGCCGCCTCCATCGACGCCGACAACACCCTCGAGGCGGTGTCCTGCACGAGCTCTACGTTCTGCGTGGCGGTGGACAATAACAGCAACGCCCTCCTCTACAACGGGACCTCGTGGTCCGCCACCTCGATCAACGGCACCAGCGTCCTCGACTCAGTGTCGTGCTCGAGCTTCTCGTTCTGTGTGGCCGTGGACAACAAGGGGGATGCCATCACTTACAACGGCACCAATTGGTCTGCCACCTCCTCTATCGACTCCACCCGGAAGCTCGACTCCATCTCCTGTCCTGCGATGAGCTCGTGCGTAGCTGTGGACAGCGACGGGAATGCGATGCTCTACGCAGCGGTCCCAGACAGCTCCGCTTCGCAGCTCACATGGGACACCAATGCGTCGCTGCCCACCGTCCTGTCCGACGGCACCAACGACTACATCTACGGGCCCTCCACCACTCCCGTGGAAGCGGTCAGTCTCTCCAGCTCCACCCCGAGCTACATGACCTACACGCCGTCTGATTCCACGTGGTTCATCACTAACGCCACGGGGGACGAGACCGCCTTCTACGGTTACGACGCCTTCGGCAACCTTGCCTTCGGCACGCCAGTATCCCCATTCGGTTACGCGGGGCAGTACACCGACCCGTCTACGGGCTTCTCCGATCTGCGGGCTAGGTGGTATGGGGCGCAGACAGGGACCTTCACCACACGGGACCCGGCTTTTGCCTCGACGAATACCGCTTACACCTATGCCGACGACGATCCCGTGAACGCGAGCGATCCGAGCGGGATGGGCCTGTTCGGGATCTGCACGAGCTTGTCATGCCTGGAAAATGATGCATTGGACGTTGCCACGGTTGGTCAATCCGGGATTGTCGAGGGTGAGGTTCAAACTGCGCAGAACTTGTGGAACTGCAACGACAGCGTGTTGAGTTGTTTCAACGAGAACCTGAATCCCGCATACGGGATCCTGATCAACGGGCAGAGTGCATGGGAGGGGTGGTCGAACCCCTGCGTCTCAGCCTTGTCCGAAGCTGGGAACATTCTTCAAACCGGAGAATCCGTCGCGGCCACAGCTGCCGTCGCCTATGGGGGACTAAAAGGAGGAGAGGCCGGAATCGGCGCACTCGGCGGCAGCGCAGGAGGCGGTGTTGTCGCAGAGTCTGGAGAACCGCAGATCCTTGCGAACCAGGCAGCCGGGAATGCTTTCCGGGATGCAACGGCAAATCGTCTGACAGCAGAGGGGTGGAACATCGTTGGCACTGAGGTTAGGGTGAATACGCCGCTCGGCGTGAGGATTACAGATATTCTGGCTGAGCGCAATGGAGATCTCGTCGGATTCGAAACGAAAGTCGGTGCATCCCGCTATCTTCCCTCTCAAATTGCGAAGGACACTTACATCAGTCGCTTTGGGGGCACTCTTGGAGACGGGTCGACGATCCGATACCCGACCGTACTCATTCGAGGAACCAGTTAAGTGACTATCCCGACGACGGAGTCCGTGTATAGGGAACTCTCGAGATGCCTCGAGACCCCCTTGGCTGAAATGAACATGGAGCGCGTACACCAAGTCGCGTACCCAGCGTGGCGGTCGCAGCCTGATGGTGATGGATTAGCGGTGTTCTATTCGCTTCAAGTTGATGCGAAGGCAACTGACCCTTTCGCCGGAGCGGAATTTCGGACCGAAGTTGAGCAATCGAAGCAGGCCCTTCCTGGTCGTGGGCTTAACGGTAGAGCGTTCTTCTTCCAGCTGTTGACTACCGAAGAACTCAGAGTCTTATTAGCTAGGCAGAACGAGGTAATAAATTCCTTGCCAAAGCCACCAAGGAGCCACATTGAACAGTATCCAGAAGGTCTTGTTCGGAAAACGTATCTGGGATACTTCGAAAGACAAGTAAGTTTCGATGCTGTAAACTGTTGGTTGAGATATTACACTGACGCTGATGTATGCGTATGGTCGGAGTTGCTGGGTTCACTGGTCAGTCCTTTGGTTAAGCGCGCCGCGAGCATTCTGCACCCTGACGAGCGCTACCTCGGTCGGGGATTTCTACTAACCGCGTCATGAGATGCCGCAGACGACTACATCTACGGCCCGGGGACCACACCCGTCGAGCAGGTCAGCCTCTCGAGCTCCACCCCGAGCTACATGACCTATACGCCATCGGCCTCCTCATGGCTGGTCACCAATGCCGCAGGAGACGAGGTTGCCTTCTATGGTTACGACGCCTTCGGCAACCTGGCGTTCGGCACGCCGACATCTCAGTTCGGTTACGGCGGGCAGTACACGGATCCTTCGAGCACGTTCTCAAACATGCGGGCACGATGGTATGAGCCAGAGACGGGCAACTTCACCACGAGGGACCCTGCATTCGCATCGACTGGCACCGCCTACACATACGCCGGAGACGATCCGGTCAATACAAACGATCCCACCGGCTTGGGATTGCTTAGTGACGTTGTCGATACCTTCGATCCGTGGAGCCACAACAATGCCTTCTACAAGTTGGGGTATAAACATCCCAAAGGGGCGGCCAAAGTCTTCTCTGCAGTATCAAGCACCTCAGGTCTAGTCACTGCTATTCTGCCTAATCCCTTCACAGCCGTCATCTCAGTCGGCGCCGGCGCGTTCGCAACAGCGATGGATGCCGAAAATGGCAGTACGAGTTCCGCAATTATGGATGCGATCGGGACAGCACTGAACGTGCTTGGTTACGGCGCTACGACCATTGCAGGGAGCCTGGCAGAAAGTGCGGCGGCGGAGTCTCAATTCGTAGATGATTTCTTACATGGTCTCAGCAGCATGTCAGGTTACTGGACGGACAGCCTATCGGCCGCCAGCAACGCGTTTCGTCTTCTTGCCGGAACGCTCGACGCCGCGTCTCTAATCTCGATACTTGGGCAATATGGGGTGCTCGGTCTCACGTCATTCGGGTCTTCTTGTGGCGGGTAGGATGAAACGCTTAGATCGGCGTTGGTGGTTGGGGACATATCGCATCTTCACGATGCTCATGCCGGCTGCGCTCCAAGCTGGTCGTGCGGTCAAGGCGCAAAGACTGGAGCTAACGGCCGAAGGCTGGCCCCCGTCAGCGCGAGGAATCTTCTGGCTGAACGTGGAGTCCACCCTGGTTACCGGCTGGATCATCGTTTCAGTAATCTTGCTCGTGGTTGGTGCGGTAGTGGTAGCGTCTGGGAAACTTGCTGCACCTGATTTGTTTCTCTATTACGTGATCGTGCTTCCTATGCCTTTGAGTATGACGATGATGTCTGGGATCAGGCACGGAGAGATTCGACGTCTACTCGGCGTCTCACCAGTTAGCCCCGTATTCAGGTCGTTTCGCTCTCGACCTGGAAGCTTAACAATGCTGAATCACGAGTGGCAGTTATGATGTTTGGGCCGCCCTAGCGATCGTCGCGCTGTTGCTCGCGTTCCTGATACCAACAGTGGTAACGCTTATGAGATGAGTCCGACGATCCAACGACTACATCTACGGGCCGTCCACCACCCCCGTCGAAGAGGTGAGCCTCTCCACGTCCACCCCGACAGACATGACCTATACGGTCTCAGATTCCACCTGGCTCACCACTAACGCGGCGGGGGACGAGACCGGGTTCTGGGGGTACGACGCCTTCGGCAACCTCGCATTCGGTACCCCGGCATCGCCGTTCGGTTACGCGGGGGAGTACACGGATCCCTCGACGGGCTTCTCGGACCTGCGGGCGCGGTGGTATGAAGGGCAGACAGGGGAGTTCACGACGAGAGACCCTGCGTTCGCCTCGACCGACACTGCCTATACATACTCGGGAGACGATCCCGTCAACAATGATGACCCTAGCGGACTGACACCTCAATCCGGTCCGAGAGTTAGCGACGGAAACTGTGAACGATCTTTGAATCTGACAGCGCGTGATCGTCGAAAACGACAGCACGGTTCAGTGGTCAGTCTGACTCAGGACCTTCGGCCAGCGCCAGTGGCTTGTCGTGGATTGTGGTGCGCCGCCGGACTTTGGCGTCGCGAAGTCGGTAGCTCTCGCCCTTGGTCTCGATGATCTGGCAGCGGTGAGTGAGCCGATCCAAGGTGGCGCCGGTGAGGCGTTCGGAGCCGAGTACCTCGGTCCAGCTCTCGAAGGGCAGGTTGGAGGTAACGATCAGGCTCGTGCGTTCATAGGCGGTCGAGATCACGTCGAACAGCAGCTCAGCGCCGACCTTCGAGGCCGGCACGTACCCGAGCTCGTCGAGCACGAGCAGGTCGAGCTTTGCGAGCTGGCTCTTCAAGCGTAAGAA
Source organism: Acidimicrobiales bacterium (assembly GCA_049508615.1). Classification (GTDB taxonomy): domain Bacteria; phylum Actinomycetota; class Acidimicrobiia; order Acidimicrobiales; family UBA8190; genus Bog-564. The sequence continues at coordinate 2,184 of JBELAS010000282.1, read as the reverse complement.
GCTGCGCTCGTCTCGAGCCTCGATCAAGGCGGTGATCAGCTCGGTGGCCCTGAAGAAGCGCACCCGGTATCCCTTGTGACAAGCGGCAACGCCGAGAGCGGTGGCCAGGTGGGATTTCCCCGTTCCGGGGTTCCCCACCAGGATCACGTTCTCGCGCTTGTCGATGAACTCACAACGCGCCAGCTCGGTGACGAGCATCTTGTTCACTGACGGCCTGGCGGTGAAGTCGAAGCCCTCGATGGTCTTGAGTGTCGGGAACCGGGCGGTCTTGAGGCGGCGCTCGGCGGCCCGCCGCTCTCGTTCCAACAGCTCGAGCTCAGACAGCTGCAGCAGGTAGGTGAGGTGGTCGACGTTGTCGGCCGACGCCTGGTTCGCCACCTTCTCGCACTCCGCCGAGACGGTGGGAAGCCGCAGCGCTTTCAGGTGATGGCGCAGCAACACCAGGGACTTGGCTTCTAGGGTCTTCATGCTCATGCTCCTTTCTTCGTGAGCGCCCGGTAGGCGCAGAGGTCTGGGGGCTCGACGGCGACGGAGCGGAGGTGAGGGTGGCCGTCGAGGCTGAAGAGCCCGACCGGTCGTTCCCGGCGATGGCGCAGGATCAGACTGATCGCGTCGGCGGAGGAGGCACCTATCGAGAGCGCCGTCTCGACGGCTACGCCAAGCTCGCGAAGTGTCGCTCTCTCCATGAGACGCAGCACCTTGATGTACTCACGCGTCCCCGAGGAGCCGAGGTCTGTTTCCAGCCTCCGGCGCAAGAGAGCGAAGCAGGTGGGCAGCTCCCAACCTTCCAAGGGCCTGGCGACGTCTAAGGCCCCGGGCTTTCGCTCGAGCAGGGCTAGGTAGTGGCGGGGGTCATAGCTCGTGCGCTCGGCCCCCCAGTGCCGGAGGTGGCGGGCGACGAGCTCTCCTTCGCAGACGATCTTCACCTCACAGATGCCGCCGATCACGGTGAGCTCGTGATGCGCGTAGGCGGTCGGCACTGAGTAGTCGTTTCGGTCGAAGCGCACGAGACTGAGCGAGTTCGCCCGCCTCTGTTCGACCCGGCGGGCCTCGAAGACCCGGCTCGGGAGCTCGAGCATCGCCTGGCGGTCGACCAGCAAGCGCTCGGCCTTGGTCTCCGGCTTTCCCCGACACCTACGCGAGAGGTCGGCGAGACATGCCGTGGCGAGGTGCGCGTTCAGCTCGGCGAAGGAGGAGAAGCTTGGCACGGGGACCAGGAAGTTCCGCCTCCCGTAGCCGACCAGGTTCTCCACGTGCCCCTTCTCGTTCCCCCGCCCGACCCGACAGAAGCGGTGGGCGAAGAGGAAGTGGCTCGCCAGGCGCAGGAACTCCCGCTGGAGCTCGCGACCTTGTCCGACCACCTTCTTCACGGCGATCGTGGTGTTGTCATAGGAGATGCGACTCGGGACGCCACCGAAGAAGTCGAACGCACAGAGATAGGCGGCCTGGAAGGTCTCGGTGCATTCGCGCGGGTAGGCGGAGACGTAGAAGGCGTCCGAGTACGGGAGCGTCATAACCGCTAGCGCCGCCTTGCAGCGAGCGCCGGCGATCTCCACGGTTGCCTCGCCGAAGTCGAACTGGGCCTCACCGGGGGGATGGCTCAGGGGGACGAAGACCTCGGCCGAGTACTGGCGGTGACGTCTCACGTAACGGCGCACCGTGATCTCCGAGCCCACGTATCCGTGCTCATCACGGAGGCGCTCGAAGATCCTCTTCGCGGTGTGGCGCTGTTTAGGCGGGGCGGCCTTGTCAGCTTCGAGGATGTCCTCGATCACGCCGGTGAACGGGCCGAGCTTCGGTCGTCCCCGCGGCACCGACAACCGGTAGCCGGGGGGTTCTGGGTGCTCGAGGATCTTGTCGACCGTGTGCCAGCCGAGGCCGTACTCGAGGCAGATCGATCGCTTGGAGGCACCTTCCACGAGGACCCGTCGGCGGATCTCGTTCCACAGCTCCATGTCGGTGTGCACCCCTTCTCCCGTCTGCTCGGCTTCCCCCCAGGCCGAGAGCCTGCGAGCTGAGTCACGAGCAGATAGGGATGGTCAGGTGCTGCCGTTTTCGATGATCGTTTACAACGAGGTTGCCTTCTATGGTTACGACGCCTTCGGCAACCTGGCGTTCGGCACGCCGACATCTCAGTTCGGTTACGGCGGGCAGTACACGGATCCTTCGAGCACGTTCTCAAAC
>JBELAS010000281.1:0-4624 GCA_049508615.1 Acidimicrobiales bacterium | reverse complement strand
GACACATCGTTGCCTCTCTCTCCGGCTCGATGGCTGCACCGCGTCACCCGGGCCGTCCTCCTGCCACTCTCTTGCATCTAGCACCATTCCTCACCGCCCCACCTCGACGACGGCGGCGGCCCTCCGGCGGCAGGCCAGAGGCGACCAGGGGTGTAGGGGCGTCGTCTTGGATCAAGCCGACACTTCCGGCAGGCGGCCGGCAGCGGCCGCGATAGCGGCCTGGCCGACGCTGATCCCGCCGTCGTTCGGGGGCACCGTCCGGTGAACAAGCACGGTCAGTCCCTCATTGGCAAGGCCCTCATTGACCAGTTCGCTGAACCGGGCGTTTTGGAAGACCCCACCGCTCAGCGCGACCGTCTGCTGGCTGTTGACTCGGGCCAGCTCGACGGCGGCGGCAACCGCTCCTCGGGCCAAGCCTTCATGGAACGACGCCGCCAGTTGAGCCACCGGCGTCCCCCCTCCCCACCCTTCGATCACCGACGCGATCAGCGGGCGGGGGTCGAGCACCAGCTTCCCATCCTCCCAGGCCTGCTCCACTGGGTACGGAGGCGCATCGCCCGGGGGAATGGTGCGGGCCAGCGCCTCGAGTTCGATGGCCGCCTGGCCCTCATAACTGACCCGGCTCCTCACGCCGACCAGGGCGGCGACGGCGTCGAACAGCCTGCCCACGCTGGTCGTCCACGGACCTGTCCCAGCTTGGACTAGGTCGACCACCAGCGGAGCCCGGGGGTCAAGTCGGGAGCCGAGCCGGAGGGCGGCGTCGGTTCCAAGGCTGAGAAGAGCCCAGGCTATTGCCATCCGCCACGGCTCCCGGATGGGCGCGACGCCCCCGGGCTGAGGACATGGTCGGAGGTGGCCGACCCGGCGGCACGATTCGAGATCGGCGACCAGGAACTCGCCACCCCACAGCATCCCGTCGGTGCCATAACCCAGCCCGTCGAAGGCCAGACCGAGGACCGGCTCGGTCCTGCCGTGCTCGGCCAAGCAGGACGCGATGTGGGCGTGATGATGCTGAATGCCCCAGGCAGGCAGGTCGAGATCCAAGGCCAGCTTGGTCGATAGGTACTCGGGGTGCAGGTCGTGGGCTACCACCTCGGGAGCGACCCCGAACAGGTGACAGAGGTGGTCGACGGCCTGGCTGAACGATTGATACGTGGCCAGGTGCTCCAGGTCCCCGATGTGGTGACTGGCGACCATCCAGGACTGCTTTGCGACGGTGACGGTGTTCTTGAGCTCTGCGCCGACCGCCAGCACCTGTCGCCGGGCGGGGCCAGGCAGGGCCATGGGCTCAGGGGCGTAGCCCCGTGATCGGCGCAGCAGTTGGGTGGTCCCACTGGTCGCTCGTAGGACCGAATCGTCACAGCGGATGTGGATGGGCCGGTCGTGGGTCAAAACACCATCGACCAGCGGCCCGAGGCGGGCGAAGGCGTCCTCGTCGGTGTAGGCGATGGGATCGTCGGAGAGGTTGCCACTGGTCATCACGAGCGGCCGGGCCACTCGCCGGGCGAGTAGATGGTGCAACGGGGTGTAGGGAAGGAAAAGCCCCAGTTCGGGCAGATCTCGGGCGACGCCGTCGGCGATGGGCGTGTGAGCGCGCCGGGGCCCCAACACCACAGGGCGCCGTGCCGACGTCAGGGCCGCCTCGGCGACCGCGTCGAGATGGCACAGCCGGCGCGCGGTGTCGAGGTCGGGGACCATGACAGCGAACGGCTTGTCGTCTCGGGCCTTGCGCCGCCGCAGCTCGGCGACGGCGGTCGGTTCCGTGGCATCGACGGCCAGGTGGAACCCGCCGATGCCTTTGATGGCCGCGATCCGCCCGGACCGGAGGGCGGTGGTGGCAAGTTCCAGGGCGTTGGGACCCGCGGCCAGGCGCCTGCCGGCCGGGTCGCACCACGACAGCTGTGGCCCGCAGACACCGCAGGCGTTGGGCTGGGCGTGGAAGCGGCGGTCGGCGGGATCTTCGTACTCCCGTTGGCACTCCGGGCACATGGTGAAGGCGGCCATGGTCGTCGCCTGCCGGTCGTAGGGCACCGAGACGACGATCGTGTAGCGCGGCCCACAGTTGGTGCAGTTGGTGAAGGGGTAGCCGTAGCGCCGGTTGGTCGGGTCGTCCACTTCGGCCAGGCAATCCGCACATGTGGCCGTATCCACGCTCACCGGGACGGCCGGGGGACCCTCCTCGGCGCTGTCGATGATGACAAAACGACCGCTCGCTCCCGTCGGTGTCAGGGGGGTGGCGAAGACCGAGATGACTCGGGCGAGGGGAGGCGCTTGCTCGACCAGCGCCCGGCCCATCTCGGCCACGCTGGACGGCGGGCCTTCGACCTCGATGAGAACCCCGGCGCTGTCGTTGCGGATGAAACCGGCGAGGCCGAGAGCGACGGCCTGGCGATACACGAAGGGCCGAAACCCCACCCCCTGCACGGTGCCGGTCACCCTCAGCCGGCAGCGTTCGGTGTCGGCCATCGGCGAATATCAGCAGATGCGAGGGAGAGGGTCGCCGACGAGCATGTCGACGATGCGGGTACCGCCGAAACTGGTCAAGAGGACCACGATGGCTTCGGGCTCGGCCCGGATGTCTCCGATCCGGGCGGCATTGGCACCCAGTGGGTGATCTCTGAGCGCGTTCAGCGCGGCGTCGGCCTCGTCATGAGCAACGATGGCAATCAGCTTGCCCTCGTTGGCCACGTAGAGAGGATCGATACCGAGCAGGTCGCAGGCACTGGCCACGGCCGGGTCGACGGGGAGCAACGACTCGTCGAGAACGACGGCGAGGTTTGTATCGCGGGCCAGCTCGTTGCAGACCGTGCCCACGCCACCGCGAGTCGGGTCGCGCAGCCATCGGGTCGAGGGGGCCGCCTGGAGGAGAAGGTCCACCAACGAGGCGAGCGGCGCTGTGTCGGAGCGAATGTCGGCTTCTAAGGCCAGGTCGCCCCGCGCCAACATGACCGCCATGCCATGGTCGGCGATGGTGCCGGAAACCAGCACGAGATCGCCCGGCTGCACCCGTTGCGGCCCGAGTTCCCGCCCGGCCGGAATCACCCCGATGCCGGTGGTGGTTATGTAGAGACCATCAGCCGCGCCACGGTCGACCACCTTCGTGTCCCCGGTCACGATCTCGACCCCCGCGACCTTCGCGGCGTCGGCCATGTCTGCCACGATGGCTCGGAGCTCGGCGATGGGGAACCCCTCCTCGAGCACGAAAGCGGCCGCAAGCCACGTCGGACGGGCCCCGATGACGGCCAGATCGTTGACAGTGCCGTGGACGGCCAGGTGGCCGATCGAACCTCCCGGAAAGCGGTGCGGCTTGACGACGAAGGAATCCGTGCTGATGGCGATCCGCTCCCCCGACGGCAGGGCCACGCAGGCCCCGTCGGCCAAGGCAGCCAGTGCGTCGTTGGCGAAGGGCTCCAAGAACACGGCGTCGACAAGGGCCGCTGACGCCTTACCGCCCGCCCCGTGGGCCAGGGTGACGACGTCATCGGTGAGGCGTGGGCGGCGCCGACGGAATGCTTCGATCCGCTGCAAGACGGCGGCCTCGCGCCCGCTCACGTCGTCGGTAGTCGCGCGCCCGGCCGGAGTCGGGGCGTCGGTCACTACTCCCTCACCGGGCCCTGTGGTACTCGATCGTGGCTGTCCGAAGCCCGCCACCCGCGGCCGCCCTGCACTTCGCCGACCCGACAAGGTCGTTGAACGGGCAGACGAGGTCGCGCTCGCAGGCTTCGAGGAAATCCTCGAGCCAGGGGTACACAAGGATCGGTGCTCTTGGAGTTCACTTCGAGCTCCCTCCCGCCGTCTCGATCAGGCCGATGGCTGTCCCGGCGTGGATGACGACCAGGTCGCCGGGCGCGAGGGTGCCGACCAGGCTGGTGTCGATCTCCTCCAGACCACTGGCGGTACGAGCCACAGCAGAATGATCGAACTTGCCAACTGCTTCTGCGGTCACGATCTCGCCCAGGCGACCTTCGTCGGCGCACGTGACACACACCCCGTCCTTCGTGCACGCTGCAGGATCGTCCAGCTCGAGCAGGTCATGATGCTCGAAGCAATCATGGATCAACTCCCCGAGGACGTGGCACAGCGGTACAAGACCACCCGTGTCAGCCACGGCCTCGGAATCTGCATCGACCCACAGCACGTGGTCGGCGGCGCCCGGCTCGGGACGGACGCCAGCGCCGATCCAGACTGTTTCCAAGCCCCACGCGGGCGCTCGGCGCATGACCTCGACCACCTCCACTTGGTCGCTCGCGGACATCGCCAGTAGCAGGTCGCCACTGTGGGCTAGCCGTCGCAGCCGCCCTACCGGGTGGCCATCGATGACGGCGACCGCGGAAAGGGCCCGTCTACCCACGATCGCCGGATGCATGAACCCGACAGCGACATCGCGGGCGTGCTGGGGCCAGGCCGGCGCCACGCACCACATAGTGGCACCGCCTGCGAATCGCCGGGCCATCGCCAACGACGCCGCCGCCAAATCCTCTGACAGCGTGCCCGGCAACATGCCAGCTGCCGACGCGTCAGAGGTGGACGCCGGAGTCATGAAGTCACTGGCACATACATCGAGCGCACCGCGTCGCGAAAGATGACCGTCTCCTTGTCGTTTCGTCGATGGTACCTCTCTGTC
>JBELAS010000280.1:0-5864 GCA_049508615.1 Acidimicrobiales bacterium | reverse complement strand
ATTGTCCCCGATCTCGATCTCATTTCCGGTGAAGTAGCCGCCTGCTTCAATGGCTCCTGTGATCCCACCAGCAATCGCGATCGTACCTGCCGACCCGGCAATCGCCGCACTCCCATTTTGCGAGAAGTTCTGCCACCACCCACAGCCGGTCTCAGCCGCCTGCCATTCGTTGTAGTAGCCGGTTAGCGCCAGATAGGCAGGGTTGACGTGCTGGTTCACCCACGTATACGCCTTGCTGTGCACGACGCCTTCGTAGATGTTGTGTGCGTGGTGGCAGGCGTTCCCCCAGCTGCACGGGTTCCACCACGAGCCTAAGCCTAGCGGATCCGCCTCGTTGATCGGGTCACCGTTCACGTACTCATAGGGCTGTCCGGTTTGAGCAACCAGCGGATCGACGCTCAGGAACTGTCCCGTCGTCGGGTCGTAGTAGCGGTTAATGAGATAGACGAGACCGGTTGCATCGGTGTAGCCACCCTCGAAACCAAAGGGCGTTGAAATGGAGCACGACGTGCAGCGGTTGCCGTAGGAGTCGTAGCTCATCGAGCCCATGGCCGACCCAGAAGAATCGAGCTGCTCGCGCACTCCTGTCGTATCAGAAACCAGGTACGTCGGCACCGATCCACTGGTGCTGATCTGCTCGAGGGGGGCCGAACCGACGTTTGGCCCGTAGAGGTAGTAGTTGGTTCCGTCGGAGAGCAGCTGCGGCACCGAAGCAGAGCCGTTCCAGGTGAACTGCTGGGTCTGGCTCCCAGCAGGGGTGTCCGACATGCGCAAGCCGTCGCCGTTGTAGGCGTAAGCGCTGGTGGAGGAGCTGTTCTGATTGGCGCAGCTGTAGCCGGAACCGTTGGGGGCTGTCTCGCAGGTCAGATCACCCGCCTGGTCCCACCCGTAGGTGGTTGGGTTTGCACCAGAGGGAGTCGAGCTCAGGCGATCCCCGTTGTTGTCGTAGTTGTAAGTGGTGGCTCCCGAAGGGGCGGAGGAACACGAGCCCGCGGCAGAGGCCACCCAACACAGCTGCCCGTCGGCGTTGTAGGAGAAGTCGGAAGCAGATCCACCTGTCGGCGTGGTGCTCGTGAACTCGTTGGCGGCGTCGTAGCTGTAGCCGGCCGTGGTGCCGGTGGTCAGCTGGTTGAGCGAGTCATAGCCGTAGGTTGTCTCAGACCCCGATGAGGGGGTGGAGCTTCCTATGAGCTCGTCGGAGTTGCGAGTCAGCCTCGCAAGGTCGGTCGTCGTGGACCCGGTAGTGAGCGACGTGTCGGTCAAGGCGTCAGCCGCGTCGTAGGAGTCACTGACCGACGCCGAGGTGCCAGAAGGATATGCGATGTTGATCAGATTACCGTCGCTGTCGTAGCCGAAGCCCGTCGAGTTGCCCAGCCAGTCGGTCATCTGGACGACCTGGTTGGCGCCGTCGTACTGGTAGGTGACGATGCCCGTTCCGAAGGACGCGTTGTGGCAGTTGGTGCTCCCACTGTTCGGGTAGGAGGCGCAGGTGAGGTTGTTGTCGGTGTCGTAGCCGTAGGTGATGACGTTCCCTGCCCCGTTGGTGACACTGTCAGGGCGCTCCAGGCTGTCATAGGAGTAAGTGGTCGTGCCGGTACCGTCGACCATCTGTGTGCGGTTCCCGTCTGCGTCATAGGCGTAGGTGACCCCGTGGGGCTGGGTGTATCCCGAAGCGGTGTCGGAGTAGCTCACACTCGTCAAACGGTTGTCCGCGTCATAGCCGTAGGTGGTCGTCCCTGCCCCGTCGGTCGTGGTGAGGACGTTTCCCACCCCGTCGTAGGTGTAGCTGGTCGCAGCCTGTGCCGTGGTGTTCGGCGGGGCTTGGTAGATCATGTGGTCGAGGGCGTTGTAGTAGGTGGTGGTGGTCTCTGAGAGTCCGTTGGTGCTCTGGGTGCAGTAAGTCGTACCCGCAGGCGCAGAGGGGCAGCTCGCCGGGGCGATATCGTAGGTGCTCGTGGTCATGCTGGCGGCTGAGGTCCCGTAGCCGCTCGTCGTTGTAATGACCCGGTCGTCGGGGTCGTAGGTGGTCTTCGTCACTTTCCCCAAGGCGTCGGTCACCCGGGTCTGGTTTCCGTCGGCGTCGTAGAGATACGACGTGGTGTTGTTATCGGGGTCGGTCTCGGTGGTCACCTGCCCGTCGGCGTCATAGACCCAGGTCGTGGTGTCGGCCACGCGTGGTTGGCCCGCTGCCGGACAGCTGACCCCGGCCGCGGTCGCGTTCGGAGATGCCTCGCAAACCTCGCGGCCGTCGACGTCGTAGACGGCCTTCGTCGTGTCGGTCATGGCGCCAATGGCGACGGTCACGTCGATGGTGCTGGTCGAACCCGCCGGCGACGTGGCCGTGATGGTGTTGTCGTTTACGACGCTGAACGACGCCGCCGGGGTGGAGCCAAAGTCGACGCCGGTGGCCCCGGTGAAGCCGCTCCCGCTGATTGTGACCAGAGTGCCCCCGGCTGGGGATCCGGAGGTCGGGCTGATGCCGGTGACGGTGGGAACGGCGGGGACGTAGGTGAACTGATCGGCCGAGCTCGTCGCGCTCGTGCCACCCGCAGTTGTGACGGTGATGTCGACGGTGCCGGCTGATCCTGTCGGCGACGTGGCTGTGATGGTGTTGTCGTTCGTGACGCTGAAGGAGGTGGCCGGTGTAGAGCCGAAGTCGACGCCGGTGGCCCCGGTGAAGCCGCTCCCGCTGACGGTGACCGAGGTCCCCCCGGCGGTGGGTCCTGAGGTCGGGCTAACGCCGGTGACGGTGGGGACGGGCACGTAGGTGAACTTGTCGGCCAAACCCGTGGCGCTCGTGCCGAGCGTCGTCGTGACGGTGACGTCGACGGCGCCGACCGATCCCAGCGACGATGTGGCGGTGATGGTGTTGTCGTTGTTGACGCTGAACGACGCTGCCGGGGTGGAGCCGAAGTCGACGCCGGTGGCCCCGGTGAAGCCGCTCCCGCTGACGGTGACCGAGGCACCCCCGGAAGTGGATCCCGAATAGGGGCTCACACCGGTGACGGTTGGGACGGAGGGGACGTAGGTGTACTGGTCGGCCGAGCCCGTCGAACTGGTGCCGCCCGGAGTCACAACGGTGACGTCCACCGTGCCTGGTGCGTGTGGTGGAGCGACAGCTACGACCACTCCTCCTCCTCCGCCATAACTGTAGATTTGAGTCGCCGGCACCGTGCCGAACATGACGGCGCTAACGTTGCTGAGATTGGTCCCGTAGATGCCTATGTCGCCTCCCGTCCCCGAAGTTGGTCCGGAATTGGGGGCGACGCCACTGACGGTGGGAGGAACTGCAAGACCGAACTGGTCGTCAGAGCTCGTCGCGCTAGTACCGCCGGGAGTCACAACTGTGACATCGACGGTCGTGGGGGCGGGATAGAAGGAGGCGGCGATCCCGCTCCAGTCTGCCGAGGCTGACAATGCCTGGGTGTACTGGTGGCTGGCGGAGTCGGTGGCGACGAGATCAGCAAAACCGATATTGGTCGAGGACCCAGCGGACAGGGCGCTGAACCCACCACCGGGTGCGCCGGATATAGAGGTCTTGGCGCCTACCGCCCCGACGTACAGGTCGTCGGCATACGCCGGGGGGTACGAGGGGGTCGAGGCGGTCGTCGAGCCGGTGTGGTTAACGGTACCTAATGTCTGATCCAGCCCGCCGATCCCCGACCATTCCGAGACGTTCACGGGATAGGTCGCGCCAGCTGTCCCGGACAGCCTCACGGTGACCGTGTTGGATCCTCCCGAAGACGAAGTCCCGTACCAAACTTCGATGTTGGCGGTGGTCGAGCCGTCGTACTCCCGGTTGACTCTTGACCAGCTGACCCCGCCGCCGGAGATCGACCTCACGCCCACCGTGTCGTGGGTGTTCCCGAACAACAGCACCAGAGCGTCACCCGGTGTCACGTTCGCCGGCAACCTCACGGTCTCCGAGGATCCCGACACGGTGTCGGACGAGGAGTTCTGCACCTCGGTGATCGCTGCTGGAGCCTCAGCCGGCGAGGTGGCGGTGATGGTGGTGTCGTTGTTGACGTTGAACGACGCTGCCGGGGTGGAGCCGAAGTCGACGCCGGTGGCCCCGGTGAAGCCGCTCCCGCTGACGGTGACCGAGGCACCTCCGGCCGTGGACCCCGAATAGGGGCTGACCCCGGTGACGGTGGGGACGGTCGCGTAGGTGAACTGGTCTGCCGCGCTCGTCGCACTGATGATGCCACCGGGGTGGGTGGTCGTCGACGTGCGATCGCCATAGGCGTCATAGGTGTAGGTCGTCACATGACCATCTGGGTCGGTCATCGACTCGACGTCGCCGGGCTCGTAGCCGGTCGGACATCCCGTCTCGCACACGGTGTAGGTCGTTCTCTGAACAGGTGATCCACCTGCACCAGTTACCGTCTTGGTCAACTCGTTGCCATGCGAGTCGTAGGTGTAGGTCGTCGTGATCCCAGCTGGATCTGTGACCGTGAGCGGTTCGTCGAAGGAACTGTAGGTGTAGGTCGTCGTCTTTCCCAGGGCGTCGGTACTGGTGAGCAGGTTGCCGTCGGCGTCATACGTCGACGCCGTCACATGGCCGTCCGGGTCGGTGATCGACGTTTGTCCCAAAGTGGCCGGATCGTACGCGTAGGTCCACGTCGAGGAGCTGGCAGTGCCCACCCCCTTCGTGAGCGACGTCAGCTCGCCGTTTGTGTACTGCTGCGTCTCCACGTTCCCGTGAGGGTCGGTGATGGTGGTCGTCCCACCCGAGGAGGAGAAGCTGTCACCCGAATACGCATACGTCGTGGTCAGCCCATCTGGATCGGTCTGCGACACCACCCGGTCAGAGGTGTCATAGATGTTGGTCGTGACCCCGCCGTTCGGATCGGTCATCGTGAGAAGCAGGTGGTTGGCGTCGTAGGTGAACGAGGTCACTCGTCCCATGGGTTCGGTCACGCTCGTCAGGTTGCCAGAGGAGTCGTAGGAGTAGTTCGTGACGTTGCCGGCGGGGTCCGTCACCTGCGAGACAAGGCCATTGGAACCGTAGGAAAAGGAGAGGACTCGTCCCGATGAGTCGGTCACCGTCTGGAGCTGGTTCGAGGAGTTGTAGGAGAGAGTCGTCGTGTAGCCGTTCAGATCAGTGATCGCCATCAGCAACCCAGTGGAGCTGAAGGTGAACGTCGTGGTCTGGTGGCGTACGAAGGTCCAAGATCCATTGACATTCTGCTGAAGGGTCGAGTCCGCCCAAGACGGAACGGTGTATGAACCCCCTCCACCGGGAGCGGCAGTGACCTGGGAGCCGTCCTCGGCGGTGATCGTCACCGAGCCGTCGGGGTTCGTCGTCAGATGCATGTCGTAGGAGGAGGCCCAGCCGAAACCAAAGATGCCTTCGGTCGAAGCCGACAGGGAGTTGTAGGTGCGCGTGAGATCCAATCCAGAGCTACGTCCGGGCACCGATATATCAGTGAAGTTGTGCCAGAAGTCACCGCTCGCGCAATTGACCGGATAATTCCCGTTGTTGCACGTCGAGTTGTGGATCGGGGTGATGCCTCCCACGCCCTCCCCCAAAGCCTCTGCGGTTATCGAATTCGACGTTGGAAGGCCATTGACGGCACGGACACGGTTGTTCCCCGTGTCCGCGATGTAGAGGACGCCGTTGGCAACTGCCACTCCGCCCGGTAAGTAGAGTTCTGCGCTTGTGGCTGGTCCACCGTCACCCGAATGGCCAGGGTCGCCGGTGCCGGCGACCGTGATGATGATGCCGGTGGAAAGGTCCACGGCCCGGATGCGTTCGTTTGCCATGTCGCCGATGTAGAGGATGCCGTTGGCAACCACCACGCCCAACGGGAAGCCGAGCTTTGTGCTCGTGGCTGGTCCACCGTCACCCGAAGAGACGCCAA
>JBELAS010000028.1:0-10234 GCA_049508615.1 Acidimicrobiales bacterium | reverse complement strand
GCGACGTTCGAGATGGTTCGCAACAGGGCTTGCGCTGCCACCGACACCGCGCGCAGGTATGCCCGGGTCGGCATCAGCAGCAATTGGAACAACCGATGCCCCAAGAAGCGGGTGAGCCGGCGGGGAGCTTCGAGGAAGTCGATGGCGTTTCGTGTCGGGGGCGTGTCCACCACCACGATGTCGTAGGCACCCTCCTCGGCCAGCTCGTAGAGCTTCTCCATGGCCATGTACTCCTGGGTCCCCGACAGCGCGCCGGTGAGGTTCCGGTAGATGCGGTTGGCCAAGATGCCCTCTGCTTGCTCGGACGAGGTCGCGTAACGGCGCACGAGGTCGTCGAAGGTGCCCTTCGAGTCGAGCATGAGCGCCCACAGCTCCCCCGGCCACGGCCCCTCGATCTGCTTCGGGGTGTTCGTGAGGGTGTCGAGGCCGAGCGCGTCAGCCAGGCGCCTTGCCGGGTCGATCGTGACCACGCAAGCACGCCGGCCTCGCCGGGCTGCCTCCAGCGCGAAGGCAGCAGCCACGGTGGTCTTGCCCACACCGCCGGACCCGCAGCTGACCACCACCGAGCGGTGCTCGACCAGATCTCCGATCTCATGGCGCGAAGAGGTCAACGATGTCGTCCTCGTCGGCGTAGCAGGACCCTGCGAAGGTGCTTGCGCCGGTGCCGCCGGGGCACGCTCGATCATGGGCCGGGTTCCTCGCGATGCTTCTCTTCGAGCCGTCCGACCTCGGCGGCCAGATCGTCGCCGATGCGCTCGAGCTCCTCGGGGCCGATGCGAGGGCCGAAGAGGAACGGGGCGTGTAACTGGGGTAGGGGCAGCTCGTGGGCCAGACGCTCCCACTGCTCCGCCTGGAGTCGGTAGCGGTGCGTGCGGAACGCCGCAGCTCGTCCGAGCGCAGCAGCCAGCTCGTCGTCGATGTCGACGCCCACCTGCTTGGCCGCTTCGGCGGGGTCCGTCTCGAGAAGCGGTTCTTCGGGAAGGCAACCGTTGACGATCACAGGCGCGAGCGTGATCCCGATGCGGTCCTCGAGCTGGTACGCGGTCTCCACCACCTCGTTCACCGGCATCTCCTCGGGGAGGGTGACGAGGACCACTTGGCAGCGCTTGGCGTCGGACAACAGCTCCACCACATCGGCCGCCTGCGCGCGAACCGGACCCGATCGCGCAGCATCGAGAAGTCCTCTGGCGGAGGATAAGAACGTCATCGCGTGACCGGTGGCAGGCGCGTCCACGAGGATGAAGTCCGACGGGTCGTCCCGCTCCAGCTGCTTCACCTTTCCGAGGACCAGGATGTCGCGGATCCCGGGAATCGCTGTGGCCACGATGTCGAGCGCGCCCGAGGAGACCAGCCGTTTCGAGATTCGCTTCATCCCGTGGTCGGCGAGGTACTCGACCAGCGCGTCGTCGGGCGTGATCTTGCGGGCTCGTACGGTGCCGTCAGCGGACAAGCTGTCGAGCACCTTCTCGCCGTAGTCGAGAGAGTCTTCACGCCCGAAGGCCGCCGGTACACCGGACTTTCCTTCCAGCTCGACCACCAGGACGTCGAGCCCCGATGAGGAGGCCATCTTTGCCAGAGCGGCCGTGATGGTCGTCTTGCCGACCCCACCCTTGCCGGCCACGATCAGGACGCGGCTCTGGCGGCAGAAGGCGGCGACGTCCATCTCGCGCCGAGCGTATCCGCACGCCGCGGGCCAAGGGCCGGTTCGGGCGCGGAATTCCTGTTCAGACCCCTTGTCGGGCGTTTGGATGTCCGGATAGCGTCATTGGAGGGAGGCTCACGTGGCGAGAAGGTCGGTCGGCGAGGTTTGGCAGGCGGGCGCGGCCTGTAGGGGACCGCAGGCGGTCGCGTTCTTTCCGCCCACCCATGCCGAGCGCAAGGACGACAAGATCGCGCGCGAAAAGCGAGCCAAGGCGATCTGCGCCACCTGCATCGTGCGGCGTGAGTGCCTCGAGTACGCGATCCGCATCCGCGAGGCCCACGGCATCTGGGGCGGGCTCAACGAGATCGAGCGCAAGCAGCTGCTCCAGCGCCGGGCCGGCTGAGCCCGAACCTGCTCCTCGCTCAGCCCAGGCCTAACCGGCTCGCGGCAAAGCGCACCCCTACGCTGGCGCAGACGTTCCCCGGGCGTTGCCCGGTGGCCGAACAGATGGCCGCGGTGAGCTCGTTTGCCGCCCCGAGCACCGCTTGGCTGACCGTGTTCGCGGGGTCCGAGAGCTCGCCGGCGATCTTGCCCATCGAACTCCCCTGCAACAGCCCGGGGGAGAACCCGACACCGGCCCCGACCACCAGGAGCCGGTTGGCCACGTCGACGAACGGGAGCGCCCCGTGCTCGCTCGAGAAGGGTTCGTCGTCGTAGTGCTTCACGAGCGCCTGCTCGAACGAAGGGAGCTTGTTGAGCGCGGGGAAGCCGGCCGGGGCGTTGCTAGACGGCGCTTCTTCGTACTCCTCGGTGGGAGAGAAGGTCACGTACCGGCTGCGGTAGGTGGCTCCGTCGAAGCTGAACGTCGCGGTGCCACCGAAGGCCTCGTACTTCGAGGACGAGGTGGCTCCCAGGCCGGAAAACGTGCCGAAACGGCCGAGGGCTACGACTAGAGCCCAGCGTTCGGCGGCGCAGTACGGACTGAACTCGGCGCCTATGTAAACGAGGTCAGGGCGGCCCGCCACCAAGAGCGAGGGTTGACCGGCAAGGACGCTCGGAGCCGGCCCCTGGGAGTCGGGTGCGCCCGCCGAGTCGAAAGCCGAAGCCGGCAACGAGGTCGTTGCCTGCACCACCGCGGGCGCCGCAGGGGCCACGGGCGGCGCCTGGACCGTCGTCGATCCCCTGGTGACCTTCAACACGAGGAGGAGCACCACGATCAGCAGGACCAGCGCCACGAACGCCCATGTCGCCAGCGCCATGGGGACGCGCCGGGGCCGCGCGGAGGTGACAAGGCGCTCACCCGCGGCGCTCGCCTGGGGTATTTCCGTATTCATATTCGGATCTTCCGACATCTTCCGGCTGGAAGCGTGAGGCGCTTCATGCGGAGCATCGACATCGACAGGCAGAGCCGTCGATGTCGAACTTATTCCTGCATTCCTGCTACTTCTCCAGGGAGGCGTCGAGAGCCTGCTCGACGTGGTCGAGGAGGCGGGCCGAGCACCCCGACACCTCGAGGACCGGGGCGATGTCCTGTGTTATCCGCCCGGCCAGTGCGTCGAACGCGCATCCCAACGGTCCGTCGCCGAGGGCCACGGGCTGCCCCGCATCTCCGGCGGCGGCGATTTCTGGGTGAAGCGGCACGCTCCCGACCAGCGGTACTCCGATCTCCTCGGCCAAGCGCCGGCCGCCGCCCTCCCCGAAGATGGCGTAGGGCGTCCCGTGCTCGCACGTGAACCCTGCCATGTTCTCGATCACGCCGGCCACCCGCAGGTGGCCCTTTCGGGCCATGTCCGCCGCCCTTGCCGCCACCTTCTGCGCGGCGATCGGTGGCGTGGTCACGACCAGCACCTCGGTGCGGGGCAACATGCGGGCAAGCCCCATCTGGATGTCGCCGGTGCCGGGCGGCATGTCGATCAGGAGGTAGTCCACGTCTCCCCACCGGACGTCCTCCAGGAACTGCTGCACCGCGCGGTTCAGAATCAATCCCCGCCACATGATCGCGGTGTCCTCGTCGGCCAGGAACCCCATCGACACGACCTTCAACAGCCCGTCTCCTACGGCGAGCTCCATGGGCACGATCTTGCGGGACTCTGCCTGGAGTTCTCCGCTCATCCCGAGCAAACGGGGGACCGAGAAGCCCCAAATGTCGGCGTCGAGGAGACCCACGGCCAGTCCCCTGCGCGCCAGGGCCACGGCGAGGTTCACCGTGACCGACGACTTGCCCACGCCGCCCTTGCCGGAGGAGACGGCCAGCACCCGTGCGGCTACCGGGAGGTCCGTGAACAGCGCCCGGTCGTCTTGCGCCTTCTGCCGCGCCCGGTCCATCACGGCGCTCTTGTGGGCCGCGTCCATCTCACCGAAACGCACTCTGACCTCGCGCACCCCAGGCAGGCTCGAGACGCGATTCTCTATGTCCGAGCGGAGCTGGTTGCGAAGTGGGCATCCCGAGACGGTGAGGGCTACTTCGACCTCGACCAGACCGTCGGCACCCACTGCCACGTCGCGCAGCATCCCGAGGTCGACGATGTCCGCCCCGAGCTCGGGGTCGATCACCCCCGCGAGAACCTCGTGAACGTCGGTGGCACCTGGCGGTGCAAAGTGGTCAGGCACCTCCCCGATGCTACCGGCCACCAGGCCTGGAACCTTCGTGACCACGAGCGTCGAACGGCTCGCGCCACACCATCCGCTAATATAGTGAGCGACTGAAGGTCGCTGGTGGTCGTCTCGAGCGAGACCCGGCGACCTGGAGCTAGGACCGGAGGAGAGACCGCCGTGGGTACCATGACCAGCGTCAAGATCGGCAAGAAGCCGCAATCCGTCACGCTGTCGGACAGCGCTGCCAAGAAGGTCACCGACCTGTTGGCCCAGGAGGGCACTGACGACCTCGCGCTGCGCGTCGCGGTACGCGCCGGTGGTTGTTCCGGCTACAGCTACGAGATGTTCTTCGACTCGGAGATCGCCAGCGACGACATCCTCGAGGAACAGCGAGGAGTGAAGGTGGTGGTCGATGCCGAGAGCGCGGAGCTGCTCAAGGGCTCGACGCTCGACTACACCGACGGCCTGCAGGGGGCCGGGTTCCACGTGTCGAACCCGAACGCTACGCGCACCTGCGGCTGCGGGTCTTCCTTCAGCTGAGCGTTCCGCCCGCGCCCTCGTCGACGACGATATCGTTAGTCGTCGACGGCGAGGAGGTCTTCGTCTCGGACGATGGTTCCTCTCTGCTCGAGGTCTTGCGCGAGCAGCTGGGGAACCGCTCGGTGAAGGACGGTTGTAGTCCCCAGGGTCAGTGTGGTTGTTGCACTGTCTGGGTCGACGGGGCTCCGCGCGTGGCTTGCGTGACTCCGGCGCGGCGCGTCGCCGGGCGCGAGGTGACCACCCTGGAGGGTCTGGCGCCTGCCGTGCGCGACACATGGGCCCAGGCTTTCGCCGACACCGGTGCCAGCCAGTGTGGGTTCTGCACGCCGGGGATCATCATGCGCTTGGCTGCGCTCCAGGCGAGCCGGCCGACGCTCGACGAAGCTGCGGTGAAGAGAGCGCTCCTGGCGCATCTGTGTCGCTGCACAGGTTGGCGTTCGATCCTCGAGGCGGCGCGGCGGGTTGCTGGTCTTGGTGCCGGCGTGCAACCCGGCGAGAGATGCGAGGAGGAAAAGGTCGGCCCTGTGACTCGCTTGTCCGCGAATGCTGTTGCACGTGCCGTGTCGCAGCGCGCGGAGTCTGGGCATCTTCACCGACGAGCACGTGAGGGCGGGGCCGACAGTTCGTGGGCGAAAGCACACGATCGCGATCAGTTCAGCGAAGGGCGCGACCTGGACGCGGCGTGCGCCCGCGCCACGCTGGAAGGTGGCTTGCCTCAGAGAGTCGGACCGCCGGTGGCCTTGGGGGCAGGGGGGTTTGCCGACGACACCGCGCCTGGTGGGGCTCTCGTAGCGGTTCCAGATGGGCGCGGAGGGTTCTGTGTAGCAGAGTCACTCGCCGCGGCAAGGGTCAAAGCGGGAAAGGTCCAGGGCCGCAACACGACGATGGCTCTTAGACACCCTCTCGAGGTGGCGCGAGGAGACTGGGTGCTCACATTGCGGACCACCTTCGTGGAGCCCGCATACCTCGAGCCCGACGCCTCGTGGTGCGCGCCGGGAGGCGAACCCGCCAGCCCTCTCGCCAACGGCGGGGCGTTCGGAGGGAAGCTGGCGTCCCCCGTGGTCGAAGCTGCTCGGTCTTTGGCGGAGGCTCACGGGCGGGCGGTGCGAGTGTTGCTCGCGCGCGAGGACGTGGTGTGCCTGGGCCCCAAGCGCCCGCCAATAGCCGCCGCGTTGCGCGAGGATGGAAGCGGCGTGATGCGCGTGGCAAGGACCCCGGGCTCGGCTGACCTTTCGGGATGGGCGGAGGCGGTGCGCTCGGCGTTGCCACACGTCGATGTGGAAGAAGTCGAGGTTCCGGGTCCGCGGGTGTCGGCCGAGCTGCGCGGAGCCGGATGGGCGGAGGCGGCGGTGCTGGCCGCCGCTCTCGATGCACGGCGCCGGCAGCGGCTGGGCACGGGCATTCCGGTGACGGTCGTCTCTGCGAGCAAGGCGCGCGCCACCGCTGCCATCGGCGCCGACGGTGCTGTTTCGGTGCGTCTGTCCGCGGGAGAGGTGCTCGACGAGGTGGTACTGCGTGCCTACGCCGTGGGTGCCGTCCACCAGGCGCTCGGTTGGGTACGCAGCGAGGGGGTGGCGGTGGCGGATGACGGCGAGGTGCTCGACCTCACCATGCGCTCGTTCGGCGTCATAACCGCCAGGGACATGCCGCCCGTCGACGTCGAGATCGAGAGAGAGGACGTCCCGGCGGTGCGGGGCAGCGATGCCGTCTTCGCAGCCGTGGCGGCGGCAGCCTGGTTGGCCGGCGGGCTGGCGCCGGCGTGGCCGCTCGAGCAGGGCTGCCGAGGGTCGACAAAGGGAGGTGGCATATGAGCAAGCCGGAGGCTAGCGAATCCATGGGCACAGCAGCCGGCTCTCCGCTGCCCTCTAAGAGGATGCGGTGAGCGCCCCGGTCGGGCCGTACTCGCCGACGGCGCGCGCCGGGGACCTGCTCGTGTGCTCCGGGCAGATCGGCGTGCGAAGTGGTCCCGACGGCCCCGCCCTCGTCAACGGTGGGTTTGCGGCCCAGGCTCGCCAGGCCCTCGACAATGTGGCCGGCCTGCTCGCCGGTCAGGGTCTCGGCTGGGGGCACGTTGTGAAGACGACGGCGTACCTCTCTGACATGGCGGACTTCGGCGCCTTCAACGAGATCTACGTCGAAGCGCTCGGTCCACATCGCCCCGCCCGATCCGTGGTGGCCGTTGCAGGGCTACCCATGGGGGCGCTCGTAGAGATCGAGGTATGGGCCTACACCGGAGCTGGATCGTCCTGACCTGCGCGGGCTCTACGGCGCCCATGTGCCGTGCCCGAACCGGTAGCCAACCGAGCGCACGGTCTCGATCAGGTGCGCATGCTCCTCGCCGAGCTTGGCCCGCAGCCTGCGCACATGCACGTCCACCGTTCGCGCCCCCCCGTAATACTCGTATCCCCACACCCTGCTGAGAAGCATCTCGCGCGTGAAGACCTTGCCCGGTCGTGCCGCTAGGAAGCGCAGCAGCTCGTACTCCATGAACGTGAGGTCGAGCGCGCGACCCGCCACTGCCGCCTGGTAGGTCTCGAGGTTGAGCGCGAGCGGGCCGTACTCGATGAGCTCGGGGCGAAGCCCCCGGCCTGTTCGCCAGAACAGGTGGGCGAGGCGCGCGGTCACCTCTTCGGGGCGGACCGGGAGAACGCAGAAGTCGTCGAACTGGTCCTCGCGAAGCGACAGGTCGGCGACCTGAGTGGGTCCGACGATCAGGAGCAGCGGACGAAGCGGCACCTCGCGGGCGCGCAACGAGCGGCACAGCGAAAGCGCCCCCTGGGGGTCTGCGTCCGCGCTCACCACCGCCCCGGCCCAGCCGTCCTCGGGCTCGTCGGACGAGCCGCACTCGGGCCGGGCCACGGCCTTCCAGGGGTAGCCGGCGTGCTCGAGGGCAAGCGCCAGCTCGGCGGGGAACGGATCGGGGAAGCACAGCAGCGGCTGCATTGCGCGTCAGACCGTCGCTTACAGAAGCGGCAGGTAGCGATCCAGCTCGAACTGGCTGACGTGTGTCTTGTAGGCAGCCCACTCCGCTCGCTTGTTACGGATGAACCACTCGAAGACGTGCTCCCCGAGGGTCTCTGCCACGAGCTCGGAACGCTCCATCTCCGCCACGGCCTCGTCGAGGCTGCCAGGCAGAGAACGGATTTGCTCCGCGGCGAGCTCCTCGGGAGTCATCTCGAAGAGGTTCGTGGCTGCTTCTCGCGGCAGCTCGTAGCCCTCCTCCACGCCCTTCAACCCGGCGGCCAGGATCACGGCGAAGGCCAGGTAGGGGTTGCACGCCGAGTCCGGCGCCCGGTACTCGACCCGGGTCGACTCGGGCTTGTTGCGCTTGACCACCGGGACGCGCACCAGTGCCGAGCGGTTGTTACGGGCCCACGAGACGTGGATGGGGGCCTCGTAGCCGATGACGAGCCGCTTGTAGGAATTCACCCACTGGTTCGTCACCGCCGTGATCTCCTGCGCATGCCTCAGCAACCCGGCCATGAACCGCTTGGCCACGTCGGACAGACCGTAGGGGTCGTCCTTGTCGCTGAACGCGTTACTGTCGCCCTCGAACAACGACAGGTGGGTGTGCATGCCCGAACCCTGGACACCGGCCAGTGGTTTGGGCATGAAGCTTGCGTGCACACCACCGTGTTGCGCGGTCTCCTTCACCACCAGGCGTACCGTCATCACAGTGTCCGCCATGGTGAGCGCATCGGTGTAGCGCAGGTCGATCTCGTGCTGGCTCGGGGCGTCCTCGTGCTGGGCGTGCTCGACGGGGATGCCCATCTCCTCGAGGGTGAGCACGCTGCGCTTTCGCAGGTCTGTAGGAGCGTCGCTCGTGGTCAGCTCGAAGTAGGAGCCGCTGTCGAGAGTCGCCGGCGGGTGGGAGGGGTTTGCGTTGGCGAAGTAGAAGTACTCGATCTCCGGCGAGGCGAAGAAGGTGAACCCCTGCTCCCTGGCGCGGTCCAAGGTTCGGCGCAGGACGTGGCGGGGGCAACCCTCGAACGGGGTTCCGTCGAGGTTGAAGATGTCGCAGAACACCCGGGCCACCGGGGCGTCGCCGGGGTGCCAGGGCAGGAGCTGGAAGGTCTTCGGGTCGGGCCGGGCGAGCACGTCGCTCTCCTGCACTCGCGAGAAACCGTCTATCGCCGAACCGTCGAAGATCATCCCCTCCTCCAAGGCGGTCTCCAGGTCGGCGGGTGTGATCGAGAAGGTCTTGGCAGTCCCGAGCACGTCGGTGAACCACAGCTGGACGAAACGGATCGCCCGCTCCTCCACGGTCCTGAGCACGTACTCCTGTTGACTTCGCATGTGGCCTCCGCGCTGTATCTGGCTCATCTGGCTCACCGGTCGCCGCCCCGGCTCGCCTCATTCCGGTCTACCCCCGCCTGCGGGGCTCGAGCCCCCGTCGGGCGACGCCCCTGGTACTCAACAGTGTCGCAGGCGGCGTAGCATCCCACCGACGGTTAACTCACCGTTCACGCGGGGGCAACGCCCGAGAAACCCGCGTCTGGGAGCATGTGTCCGGGCGAACGAGGGCGTCCGAGCGGGCTGACGCGGACTTGTGACCAGACGCGCCAGCCACCACGATAGTGCTGGCCCCACCCGGCCTGAGGGAAAAGAGGAGGACCTGTGCAAGAACGCACCCCGGCGGAAGTGCTCCGCCTCGTACAAGACGAGGGGATCGAGATAGTCGACCTGCGATTCGTCGACCTTCCCGGCCTGATGCAGCACTTCTCCGTACCCGCCCACACGCTCAGCGAGGATGTATTCGAGGAGGGTATCGGTTTCGACGGCTCGTCGATCCGCGGTTTCCAGGAGATCCAGGAGTCGGACATGTTGCTCGTGCCCGACCCCACTACGGCGGTGATCGACCCCTTCCTCGAGCACAAGACGTTGGACATGAGCTGCTTCGTGCGTGACCCGGTGACGCTCGAGTCTTACTCTCGGGACCCTCGCTACGTGGCGCAGAAGGCCGAGGCGTACCTGGGCACAACCGGTGTGGCCGACTCTTGTTACTTTGGCCCTGAAGCGGAGTTCTTCGTCTTCGGAGACGTGCGCTACTCGCAGGACCAACGCTCCGCCTTTTACCAAGTCGACTCCGTCGAGGGGCACTGGAACACCGCTACAGACGAGAGGCCAAACCTCGGTTACAAGATCAGGCCCAAGGAGGGGTACTTCCCTGTTCCCCCCGCCGACCATTTCCAAGACCTGCGCTCGGAGATGATCTTGACCATGGAGCGTCTGGGCATCGAGATCGAGGTGCACCATCACGAGGTGGCAACTGCCGGTCAGGCGGAGATCGACATGCTCTTCGACACCCTCCTGGTGATGGCCGACAAGCTCATGCTGTACAAGTACGTGGTGAAGAACGTGGCGACCGCGGCAGGCTACACGGCGACGTTCATGCCGAAGCCGCTTTTCCAGGACAACGGCTCGGGCATGCACTGCCACCAGTCGTTGTGGAAGGAC
>JBELAS010000279.1:0-4521 GCA_049508615.1 Acidimicrobiales bacterium | reverse complement strand
GGCCAGCTCGACGGCGCGCTGACGAAACTCCGGTGGATGGGCTCTTGGCATGTGGACATCCTTCCAAGAGACGACTCTCGCCGCCTCATGTTCGGTGTCCGCCAGGCCGGGGGAAGCTCATCTTCTGACGACTGGGCTGCCAGGCGGCTTTGGCCCATGGTCTTGGGACACAGCCCAGGGCCATCGTCGGAAGAGCATGCTCGTTTGGAAGAACTAGCACGTCAGTATCCGGCTGTGCCGCGTATCGCCTCATTGCATCCCGTTGATGGGGAAGGAGGCCACAACGTATGGGACCTGTTGGAGGCCCTGTTCTACGAGGTACCTCCGCTCTTGGGATCGAACAGGAACCTGGATCGGGAGAAGGTGGACAAGCTTGCTGTCCATGGAGGGGTGAAATCACCGACCATGGGTGAACTCACCGATTCCCTCGACGCTTTCACGCTGGCGATCATTACGCTCATCAAAGAGATTGGCATTCCGTGATCCCGTTGCGCTCCTCATCGATCCTGGTGTTGCCACCATGCCCGAAGGTCGGTTGGTGAGCGTCGTAGGCCCAGGTGCCTCGGCTCGTCTGGATGAGTCGCTCCAAGATACCGGCAATCCGTGGCTGGAAGCAGTGCTCCTGCCTAGGCTTCGACACCGAGGTGGCGGTCCGCCTGATCCAGGGAGAAAGCCGCTCGTGAAGCACTACGGCTGGTTCGTTGGCGAGGAGTACATGATGATGCCTGAGCTGATCTGGGAAGGGAAGTACGACGCAGCGGGTCGGCGTACAGCTCCACCCCGGGTCCCGCTGCCCTTTCAAACGGTCGAGACGGTTAACGAGTCAGCTCAAGAGCGGCAGCGATCGCTCGACTTCTTCGCAGGGGACCAACCCGCAGACTGGCGCAACCGGCTCGTCTGGGGCGACAAGAAGTATGTTCTGCCTGCTCTCCTCGCCGAGTTCGCTGGGCAAGTAGACCTCATTTACATCGATCCGCCCTTTGCCACAGGGGACGATTTCTCCTACGTAGCTCGGGTCCCATCCCCTGACAGTCGCAATGGGGATGATGCGTCCTTCGACAGGATTCCGAGCCTTATCGAGCAGAAGGCATATCGCGACACGTGGAGTCGCGGCCTCGACTCCTATCTGGATTGGTTCGTAGAGATGTCGACCATGCTACGAGAGCTGCTGACCGATGAGGGGAGCCTTTACGTCCATTGCGACTCTCGCGTCAACGCTCACATCCGAATCGTCTTGGACGATATCTTCGGCGGCGACCAGTTCAGGAACGAGATCAGGTGGATTCGGTCACTCCCGCATAACGACCCGAGTCAATATGGTCGCTCAAGCGATACGATCCTCTACTTCACCAAGAGCGATCGTCGCGTCTTCCACCCTCCGTATCTGCCCCAGAAGGCCGAGTCTGTCTCGGCCCATTATCGGGAAGACGTAGACGGTCGCCTCTACCAACTTGCATCTCTGCTTGCCCCGGGCGGGCGAGGCCCTAAGTACGTCTACAAGGGATACGAAAGGAATTGGCGCTTTACCGAGGAAAAGATGTTGACGCTTGAAGCGGAAGGGCGGGTGTGGTTTCAGGAGGGTCAGATGCCAAGGCGAATCTACTACCTCGATGAATCAAAAGGTTCCCAGGTGCAGGACGTGTGGGCGGATATCGCGCCCCTAAATTCAATGGCCACTGAGCGTGTCGGGTACCCGACGCAGAAACCAGAAGGACTGCTCCGGCGTATCATCGAAACGTCGTCAGACAGAGGTGGCCTGGTGTTGGACTGCCTTTGTGGAAGTGGAACGACTGCGGTTGTTGCTGAGGCGCTCGGGCGACGTTGGATTGCTGCCGACCTGGGACGCTTTGCGATTCACACAACCCGCAAGCGATTGCTCGGAATCCCCAATGTTCGACCCTTTGTTGTCCAGAACCTTGGAAAATACGAACGTCAGCTCTGGCAGGAGGCAGAGTTCGGCGGATCGGCCACAGCTCGTACTGCCGCATATCGGAAGTTCATCCTCGACCTCTACCACGCCACACCGGTTGCTGGTTACTCGTGGCTCCATGGGCTCAAGCAGGGTCGGATGGTCCACATCGGAACCGTGGACGCGCCGGTCACCGTGGGCGACGTGAAGCAAATCGTCGCAGAGTTCCGCAAGCGCGTCGGCACGGGCAAGGACGCTCCGAGGGAGCAGAGCGTGGACATTCTCGGGTGGGACTTCGCCTTTGAGCTGAACGAGATCGCTCGGCAGGACGCGGAGAAGGCTGGGATTGACTTGCGACTGGTCCGCATTCCTCGTGAGGTGCTGGACAAGCGAGCTGTCGAGCAGGGCGATGTTCGTTTCTTCGAACTGGCGGCGCTGTCCGTCGTTCTGAAGCAGTCGAGGCAACGGATCAGTCTGTCGATCGACGACTTTGTCATTCCAGTGGATGACGTACCGGCGGATGTGCAGAAGGCTGTGATGCACTGGTCGCAGTGGATCGACTACTGGGCGGTGGACTGGGACAACAAAGACGACACGTTCCACAACGAGTGGCAGGCGTACCGGACAAGAAAGTCCCGAGACCTCACGCTTGTCACGAACCACGAATACCCAGAGCCAGGCGAGTACACTGTCGTCGTCAAGGTTATTGACATCCTGGGCAACGACACGACGAAGATAATGTTGGTCAAGGTGGGTGGCCGTGGCGCGTAGAGCCCGCCAACCGCAAGGCGAACAGGGAGACCTTCTCAAAGCTAGCGTCCAGACAGCGCCCTGCGTCCCTGATATCCGAAAGGCCGTCGAAGGGTGGCGCAAGGCGAAATACAAGGGTGCCACGGCGACCACGAAAGCGCTCTTCAACTACTGGTTCGGAACGGACCACCGGCTCCCCGACAGGCGATCCTTCCACTACTACTACGCGCAGCAGGAGGCGCTTGAAACGCTCGTCTGGCTCTACGAGGTAGAGCAGGTACGGCGACACCGGGACCTTGTGGAACGCTTTGCCAAGGTCCCGGGTATCCACGTCCTCCAGTACGATGACTACGCCCGGTATGCGATCAAAATGGCGACGGGCAGCGGCAAGACGAAGGTCATGGCGCTCACGGTTGCCTGGCAGTACTTCAACGCGGTTGCGGAAGGTCGAGACGACTACGCCAAGACGTTTCTCGTGATCGCGCCGAACGTTATAGTGTTCGAACGCTTGCGCTCTGACTTCGGCGGGGGTCGTGTCTTCAAGACCGACCCAATCATTCCGCCGGAACTTCGCATCTTCTGGGAGATGGACTTCTATATGCGGGGTGACCCGGAACGGGCAAGCTCCCAGGGTGCTCTCTATCTGACGAACATCCAGCAGTTCTACGAACGAGCCGGAACAGCAGACTCCGACGAGCCGGAAGTCATGACGGACGTACTCGGCCCCATTCCGTCCGCCTCGACGACTGGGGTCGAAGACTTCGACGATCGGATCGCAGCTCGTAGAGTGCCCGCCCTCGTCATCAACGACGAGGGCCACCATCTACACGACGAGGACAGCGAGTGGAGCAAGGTCATCCGTCGTCTCCACCATGAGAACGCAGACGGACTCATCGGACAACTTGATTTCTCGGCAACCCCCCGGTATCAAAAGGGAGGGCTATTCACCTGGACCGTCTTCGATTACCCGTTAAAGCAGGCAATCATCGACGGAGTCGTCAAGCGGCCTATGAAGGGTGTGACCGCCGGGCTCAACGAGGCCCCGTCCGACGCGGCGAGCGTCAAGTACCAGGGCTATATCACGGCTGGCGTCGAGCGGTGGCGGGAGTACCGGGACCAGCTCAAACCACTCGGTAAGAAGCCCGTACTGTTCGTGATGCTCAACGGCACCGCCGAGGCCGACGACGTCGGTGGCTATCTCCGGGTGAAGTATCCAGCGGAGTTCGGGGCAACCGAGGACGGCGAGGCGCAACTCCTAGTGATCCACACGGATCGCAGTGGTGACGTCTCGAAGAAGGACCTCGACGCGGCGCGTGAAGTTGCGCGGCGAGTAGACGAAGGACAAAGCCCTGTCAACGCAATCGTGAGTGTGCTCATGCTTCGGGAGGGCTGGGACGTTCAGAATGTCACCGTCATCGTCGGGCTCCGCCCTTACACTTCCAAGGCGAACATTCTGCCGGAGCAGACGATCGGTCGCGGACTCCGTCTCATGTTCGGCGATCGCTCGCCGTCCTACGTCGAGCGGGTGGACGTGATCGGCAACCCGGCATTCCTCAAGTTCGTCGAGCACCTCGAACGCGATGAGGACATCACGATCGGAACCTTTGATCCGAAGGAGCCGGTTGTCATTACGACCATCGAGCCTGATAAGGACAAGCTCGACCACGACATCATCGTCCCTGTATTAAGTCCGATCCTCGCGCGAAAGAAGACGCTTGCCGAGGAGATCGCGACGATCGACGTCTCGAAGCTAACGTGCCCGCGTCTCCCGAAAAAGGAGGGAGACGCAGCAGCGCAGCAGTTCCACTACGAGGGCGTAGACATCATCACGCTGCAAAAGCTCGTCGAGCGCGAGTACACCA
>JBELAS010000278.1:0-2880 GCA_049508615.1 Acidimicrobiales bacterium | reverse complement strand
CGCTGCGGCCGCAGCGGCGAGGACGGTCCGGCCGCTTATGCCCAGCGAGATGTGGCTGGTGCAAGATGAGATGTTTCGCATCAATTCCGTGATTACCGAGCTGTCACGTATATCGCCCTATGGCCCGGTAACCAATGAAGCTCTGGCCTCGCTCCACCAGGATTTGCTTGGTCGCTACCACGATCTCGAGAGCATTGCACGCACCGATGTGGTCTGGAACGGTGAGGCAGGTGCGACGACCGGGCTCCCGCGCAGCGGTGTTCTTCCCGCATTTCCCACCGCGGGTGCCTTTCCCGGACGATCTGCCGGACCATCGATCCGAGAACTGCTAACCGAGAACAGTATCCAAATCGTCTCCTACACCGGTGCGTTCCTTCTGATCGTCGCGACGATACTTTTCGAAGCGTACGGCACTTCTGTGCATCAGGGTGGCATCCGGTTTGCGCTGGTAGCGGCGATCTGCGGTCTGTTCACGATCGCCGGTTGGGTGTGTATTCGTTCAGAGCGATTGCGGATAGTGGGCAAGGCGTATGCGGCAATCGCATCGCTCCTCGTTCCGCTTACCATGACGGCCGCTTACGTGTTCCTGTCGCTTGGAGTTCGAGGCCTTTCAGCCTGGACAGCCCTGGCGGCTGGTGGTTTCGCGTGTGCACTCATGTACGGGGTCCTGGCAGGAGTACTCAAATCGCGTGCCTACACCACCCTGAGCCTGATCGCGCTCCCGGTCGGGTGGGGAGCCCTGATTGAAGGCCTCCACTGGGATGTGTGGAGGGGGGCAGCGTTTGTTCCAGTACTCATCCCGTACGTCTTGCTCGCAGCGGGAAGCTTCGAAATCAACAGGGTGAAGCCGGGGACAGGTCCCGGCGCCGAACAGTCTTCGGAGATCGAACAGTTCACGAGCGGCGTGGCCGAGATTGCCGAGGTATTTCTTCATCTCGGTGCCCTGTTCGCACTTGGGTGGACCTACACCTGGGTGCAGTGTTCGCAGAACTCCGTAGGCACCGCGTCGGTATGTGGAAGTTCTCAGTCGATCGCTTGGCCCTTGTTCGCGACCCTGGCGACATTGACGTGCGTATACGCACTCTACATTGCGATGTCTCGGAAGTTCGCAATGCTGTGGGCACCTTGCATCGGGTTGGTTGCCAGTGCACTGGTAGCCAACGTTGCGCTATCGGGCGGGATCCAAAGCGCATCGGTCATCTTGGTGGTGCTCGCGTGGGGCACGATGCTCGCGGCCTGGGCTCTGTCGTCCCTCCCGGAGAGTGCCCGGAGGTTCTTGCGAATCATGTCCGGGGCGGAGGCGGTGATCTGCGTCTTGCTCATCGGTGCGATTCCCTGGCTCAACATGTTGGTACTGATCGCCGCGACCGCCGTCGTGATCGCGATTGCGGTAGACACAAAGGGTCCGGAGTGGCTCGTGCCGGCTGCTATGACGTTGGGTGCCGCGTGGGGTTGGACTTTTGTGACGGTTGCACAATCGGTCTCCGGATCCCAAGAGCCTCGCCCGAGTCTCACCGCATTCGTAGAAGTCTTCAGTGCTCTCCCAGTTCTGCTTGCAATACTCGGAGTGATTCTGGGTTCGAGGATCGGGCGGAAGTGGTCGGCCGTGGTCTACCAGCTGGCAGTAGTGAGCGCGGCTGGAGTGTCCATAGCTGGTTTGATTTCCGGAGATGCTGCAGCCCTTGGGGCCATACTGGTTGTCTACGCGGTGTTTCTCTACGCAATCGGGGCGGTCGAAAGGGTCGAAGGACTGGTCCTTGCTTCCGCATTGACTCTTGTCGCTGGCGCCGCGAGTCTCATGGTGGCTGCTGGTGCACCGTACTGGAGCTTTGCGCTTGCTTGTGCCGGAATATCTTGGGCTGTCTACCTACTTTCATACGTCGGTGTAGGTGGAGTACTCGAGAAACACGCAGCCGATCCCGAGCAGCACAACAGGGCGACGGCACTTTCGACGTGGCAGGGCTTCCATCGAGTCGTCGGCATCGGCGGAGCCGTGGCCTCTGCTGTGTATGCCGCCATGCCTCGGCATGCGTGGGACGTGGCCAGTCCCGGCAACCGGGCCGGCCTCGCAGTGACATTGTCCATGGCCCTGATGCTGGCAGTCGAGGCTCGGGCGAGGAAATTGCACGTATTCTCCTACCTGGCATTGATTGCTGCGTCGTTCTCTGGGTTCTGGATCGCGCGGATCCTTGGAGCTGACAATCCGCAGTTGTATGTAATGGCTACTGGCGTTTGTCTGACTGTCTGCGGCGCGGTATGGCCGAACGATGCGCATGCCGATCGTTCACTGGCTCCGGGCTGGCTCATGTCAATCTCGGGATCGGCTCTACTTCTCGTAACGACCGCCGTCGAGTCACTCAGTGTCCATCCGGCGACGTTTCCCCCTTCCATCTACGTTGCCTTACTCGCGGGCGAGGGCGTTGTTTGGATCGTCGTCGGAATTGGACTACGCAGTCGTCCATTGATCGTGTCAGGTGCGGCTGCCGTCGGGGTCTCGGCCGCAATAGCATTGGGGCACTTTGCCCAGAAAGCGCCTGTCTATGCAGTGTTCGGTGTGTTGGCCGCTGTCCTGCTCGCTTTCGGGATCGTGCTCGTGTTTCTGCGTGAATATGTTGGCGAGTCCCTGAAATCCGTTTCGCGTTCATGGCGCGAGTGGAGCTGAAAACAGTTCGGCTTTCCGGCCTTTGGTTGTCAGGGTCGTAGAGGCCCACAGCAGTGTGAGTAGGTTCAGCCGAGCCCTGTCCGAGTCTGCCGAAGGTCATATGGGGCTATTGAGGCCGACCAAGAGCTCGGGGTCGATTGAGACTGGCGCCGCCCGCTCCTCGTAGGCCGGGTGCCCACGGGAACGCGGGATCGCCGATCGGGCAGATGGAGGGTGCG
>JBELAS010000277.1:0-2710 GCA_049508615.1 Acidimicrobiales bacterium | reverse complement strand
ACCGGGACCGTCGGTGGCTCTGACACACTGGCGCCGACGGCGTCCTCGGGCCTCACCGTGGTCCTGACGCTCGACAGCACGACCACGAACAGCTCCTGCTCGCTCACCGGTGACACCGTGAAGTTCCTCGCCGCCGGGAATTGCGTCATCGACGCCAACCAGCCGGGCAACGGCACCTTCGCCGCTGCACCCCAGGTCCAGCAGACGATCACCGTAGGCCCCGCGGCGACGGTGGGTCCGGCGGTGACGAAGGTGACTCCGAACACCGGCTCGAAATTCACCTTGGTCAGGATCGACGGTAGGAACTTCATTCCTGCGGGCACGCGGTGCTTGTGGTGGGACCCCTCGTGCGGCGTCACGGTACACTTCGGCAAGCACCAGGCCTTCGTGGTCTACGTCTCGGCCACCTCGATCTGGGTCTTCTCTCCGGCAGGGACCGGCACCGTAGATGTGACCGTCACCGTCAATAATCACACCAGTCCCACCAGCCCGGCTGACCGATTCACCTACAAGCACTTCCATTTTCTGCACTTCCGTCATCACCGGCGATAGCAGAGAACTGACGACGCTTGCGGAGTGGGACCGGCAGTCGGTGCTTATGACGGACCGTCGATTCGTCAATCCTGACTATGCCGGGTGCCGGTTCCTCCCCGTCGCACCGGCCATAGACGCCACGTCCTGGTCGGCGACAAGGTCACGTCTGACATCACGGTGGCTGTCCGAGACCTCGTGACTCCCAACCGGTGTTGGTTCGACGACGCCGGCAGGCTGCCCCAGGACGCGCGGTGAACTCCACACTCTCTTAGTTGCCCACGGTGAGTATTCGAAACATACTTTGCCGAATCCCCGTTGGCCTGTTTCTGGGACCAACGGCCCTGGCAGGCCCACGGTGGATGCCCCTAGGATATCCTGGACAACGGCTGTTGAAGTATTTCGCGCGGACGCGACACGGAGGGGAGATATGTCGAGATCGACACACAGAACCGTATTGAGGCGAATGGCCCATGGCTTAGTATCCGTGGCACTAGGAGCGGGAGTCCTCACCGGCCTTACCGCTGCCACCGTTCTGTCCACCTCCTCGCCGGCTTCTGCTGCCGCGATCCAGGTGCCCAACTGCGTGCTTAACAGCGGCAGCGGTTACGAGTACAACCAGCTGCAGAACGGCACGACCCTGGTACCGTTCATGCTGTTCGGCGGAACAGCGATAAGCCCGACCGCGGGAGACACGGTCTCTGTCGTCTGTACGGGGCTGCCCACCGTAGCTTCGGGTTCGGCGCTGCTCGTGGGTGTGACCAACCCGATTGCGGCGTTCGTCGATCACTTCAGCGGCTCCGGCACTTTCGGTCTGAACATGTTCCTCGGTGGTCTTCCATCCTTCGTGGCGACGGACAACGGACCTGCGCGTAGTAGTACTGCGACTGGCGGTTCGCTCGGAGCCGTCTCCAGCGGTACCGCGGAGGTCTCCTACCTCTCCTCCGCCGTCTCCGCCGGTGCCACCTCACGTCCTCTCGCGGGGTACCGCACTGGATCCAGCAGCGGGGCCGGGCTCCCGGTCACTCTCTCAGCCGGGCAAAGCCTCTTCATCGGCAACGTCTGCGTTCCTTCGGGTACCACCCCCCCTTGCACCTCGGCTTCGGGTGCCTACGAGACGACCACCGTCTCCTCGGACTACACCGCAAAGACAACGTCGATCGGCGTCTCGGCACTGGCCCATGGTTATGCGAAGGGGACGCCTGTAATCGTTCCCTACACGTACACCATCCCGACGACGGGTGCTAACGACACCGACGCCACGTGCCCGCCCAGCGCGGCTCAAGTGGCGATAGGTCTGACCAACTGCGCACTGGCGATCGCCGACCTGAGCGTCGACGAGTACGGTTTCGCGTACATCAACTTCACAGGCCAGAATCCCTCACCGGCGACCACCTCGGTGACAGGATTCAGCGGTCTCACCACCGCTCCTCCTTTATTGACGGTCACGAACGTGACGAATTCGGTAGCCGGTGCACTCGGAGGCAACACCAGCTCTACATACAACGGAACCTCCTCGGCTCTGCCGGGCGACACGGTCGAGCTCGACAGCGTCTCCGGGGCGGAAGGGACTTTCTGGGCCGACCCATACGGCTCTTTGAGTGAGCCGCTCACGATAGAGGTGATCGACTCGAACGGCACTGCCGCCCAGCTCAACACCACAGACACCCAGGGTCTGTCGTCGTCGTCGAACGGTGATTTGAGCATCGTGCCCGACGTGTACTACCCCGGGGGAACCTCCGTCTCCTGCGGGTTCGTCTGTAAGGTCACTGGGACCGGAGGAGGAGGGACCTTTACCGGAGGCACGCTGGCAAAGAACACCTCCGGAGACACCTGGAACCCCAACTCCGGCGGCGAGGCCACGGACGAGGTCATCCCGACCGAGGGTTACAACGCGGCCCACAACGACTTCCAAGCTCTGGCACCAGGGCCTCTCAACTACCTGGTGGTTCAGCCGGACGTCGCTCCTCCTGGTGACGGGTCCTACGACGTGGCGAACGTCACCTGCACCACGACGTGCCCGATCCCCGGAAACTCGCCGATCACGCAGATCGCCACGCTCAGCGCCGCCGCGGGCCCCGGGCCCACCAGTCCCTATCCGTTCACCGTGCTCTCCTTGAGCGCGGCATTGAGCGGTCTGCCCTCTGGAGGGATCCCACCCGGGTACCCGCTCGTGCTC
>JBELAS010000276.1:1805-3071 GCA_049508615.1 Acidimicrobiales bacterium | reverse complement strand
GTCCTCCCGCCAGACGACCACACCGTCCACAGCCTGGCTGAACATCTGAGCTGCCTGCTCCTCGAGACGCTCGCCTCGCAGGCGCGCGAGCTCCTTGTCCGCCTGGCGCTGGCGCTCGAGCACCCTCTCGAGCGCCTCGAGCACCCCGCCGGGCTCCACCTTGAGCAGCCGTGCGGTTTCCTGCAGGGAGCGCTGGTGCTCGGAGAGCAGCGCCAGAGAGCCCACCCCTGTCACGGCCTCGATGCGACGCGTGTTGGATCCGATCGAGCCCTCGGACACCACGGTGATCGGGCCGATCATGCCCAGCGCGTCCACGTGAGTGCCCCCACACAGCTCGGTGGACCTGGCACCCGCGCGCACCACTCGCACGCGCTCGCCGTACTTGTCCCCGAAGAACGCGAGTGCCCCCATCGCCTCGGCTTCGACGCGCGAGGTCTCGATCACCTCCACCGGTGCGTCGGTCAGCACCTCGGCGTTCGCGGCCGAGTTGACCTCGGCCAGCTCACCGGCACGCACGGCGGCGGAGTGGGAGAAGTCGAAACGCAGGCGATCGGCTGCGACGAGGGATCCTTGCTGGCGCACGTGGTCGCCGAGCACCTGCCGGAGCG
This sequence comes from Acidimicrobiales bacterium, assembly GCA_049508615.1. Taxonomy (GTDB): domain Bacteria; phylum Actinomycetota; class Acidimicrobiia; order Acidimicrobiales; family UBA8190; genus Bog-564. The sequence continues at coordinate 2,463 of JBELAS010000276.1, read as the reverse complement.
CTGCGTGCAACAGGTGGGTGCCGGTGTGGTTGCGCCGGATCGCCTCGCGTCGGCGCGCGTCTATCACCGCCAGGGCGTCTTGCCCTGGGAACAGCTCACCCTCGACGACGGCCCTGTGGACGACGAGACCGGGCAGGACGCTCTGGGTGTCGGTCACCCTGGCACGGCCGGTCTCGGTGGTTATGACTCCGGTATCGCCCACCTGGCCTCCCGCCTCGGCGTAGAAGGGAGTGCGGTCGAGCACGACCTCGACGGTGCTGGGATTCGCCCCCGCCTGCACGGCCACCACGGTGGCGGGCTCCTCGCAGTGGCGGTACCCGGTGAACTGTGTCGGTCCCGCCCGCTCCAGTAATTCGCGGTAGACGGCCTCGTCCCCCGTAACAGCACGTCGCGCCCGTGCATCGGCCCTGGCGCGCTCTCGCTGGACCGACATCTCGCGCTCGAACCCCTCCACGTCGACTTGCGCTCCGGCCTCGACCGCCATTTCCATCGTGAGCTCGATCGGGAACCCGTGGGTGTCGTGCAGGCGGAACGCCACATCTCCCGGCACCCTGCCCGTGCCCTTGGCCAGCTCCTCCTCGAGGACGACCGACCCCGAGTCGAGGGTGCGTCGGAACGCACCTTCCTCGCGCTCGACGGTGGCCTGTATCAAGTCGAG
>JBELAS010000276.1:0-1793 GCA_049508615.1 Acidimicrobiales bacterium | reverse complement strand
CCTCGAGAGCCGGATAGGCCTTGCCGAGCACCTGTGCGACGCTTCGCACCATCTTCGGCGTCACCAGCTCGGTGACGCCGAGCTGGTATGCGCGCCGGACCGCCCGGCGGATGACACGCCGCAACACGTATCCGCGACCTTCGTTCGAGGGAAGCACCCCGTCGGCCACCAACATGGCCATGGCCCTCGAGTGGTCGGCGAGGATCCGCAGCGAGACGTCGCTGTGGGGGTCTGCTCCGTACCCCACACCCGTGATCTCCTCGGCCACCGCCAGCAACGGCCGGAAGACGTCGGTCTCGAACAGCGAGGCCACGCCTTGGAGCGCGGCAAGATTGCGCTCGAGGCCGGCGCCCGTGTCGATGCACTTCACCGGCAAGTCGACCAGGCTCCCGTCGTCGAGGCGGTTGTACTGCATGAACACCAGGTTGTAGATCTCGACGTAGCGTTCGGTGCCGCCGTGGGCCGGACCGCCTGCTTCGCCGTAGGTGGGGCCCCGGTCGAAGAACAGCTCCGAACAGGGCCCGCACGGGCCGGTGTCACCCATCCTCCAGAAGTTGTCCTCCCCCAACCGCTGGACGCGCCCTGATGCGACCCCGGCAGCTTCTATCCAGAGAACCTCGGCCTCGTCGTCGGTCTCGTGCACGGTCGCCCAGAGCCGGTCCGGGTCGACGCCGAGCACCTCGGTGACGAGCTCCCACGCGAAGGGTATGGCGTCAGCCTTGAAGTAGCCACCCCAGCTGAAGTTCCCGAGCATCTCGAAGAACGTGCAGTGGCGCTGCGTCGTCCCGATCACCTCGATGTCCACGGTGCGAAAGCACTTCTGGACCGAGGTCGCGCTGGTCCACAGGGCGGGCTCGTCCCCCAAGAAGTACGGCTTGAAGGGCACCATGCCGGCGATGGTGACGAGCACCGTCGGGTCGTGGGGGATCAGGCTGGCCGACGGCACGACCACGTGGCCTCGCTCGGCGTAGAAGCCGGTGAAGGCGGCACGTAGTCCGTCGGCGCTGGTCACGACGGGCGATCCTATCGGGCCTGCTCCACGGACCCGGTGCCTCAGAACAGGTCTGCGCGCGACTCCGTGGCTAGGACCACGCACGACAGGCGGGCACCCGCTCCTGTCCTAGCGGGCCCTGGCGCGGGCCTCCAGCTCTCGCCTCAGCTCGTCCTCCCGACGTCGCGCGCCGTCACGGCCTGCTTCCACGGCGCGAAGCACCCTGCGCGCGGCGCTGTGCGCGCGGCGGTCGACGATCGCGACCACGTCCTGTGCTATCTCCCCCGAGCGCATCCGCTCGGAGAGCATCTCGACCCGCCGGCGCGCCCACAGTGTCCCGCTGGCCCCGAGCGCCGCTCCGACTCCGACCCAGATCGCCCGCCTTCTCACCTGGTCACTGCCGCTCACGGGCGCGAGGGCGCCTGCGATGGACCCCAGGGGCATTCGTCGCCTCGAGTCGTCGACCGGGCTCGATGCCCGTCGACGAGCTCGGGTTTCGGCTGGACCCCCGAGCACGAGGGGAAAAGAGCCGCCGAAGGGCGCTTCTGGCACCGGTCCCGAACGCGAGCACCTTGACCACGGGATTGGCGAAGGCACGGTACGCGAGGCGCGAGGCGGAGTCTACGGTCCCGGTCACCGCCTCGGTCGAGGACAGCACGTCGCCCACCCGCAGCATCTCGGTGGCGGCCTGGTCGACGACGACGCGCGCGTCGCGCACGAGCGGCACGGTCTCGCTGCGCAGGTCTCGGACCATGTCACGAAGCTCGCGAAGGCGGCGGCTGAGAACGATCACCACCACGAG
>JBELAS010000275.1:1818-3341 GCA_049508615.1 Acidimicrobiales bacterium | reverse complement strand
GTTGGCCGGCGTGGAAGCCATCGACCCGGTACCCGCGTTGGCCGGCGTGGAAGCCATCGACCCGGTACCCGCGTTGGCCGGCGTGGAAGCCATCGACCCGGTACCCGCGTTGGCCGGCGTGGAAGCCATCAACAGGGTCATTCCACCAACAACGAAGGACAAAAGCGCTTGCCTCAGCGCTCTCGCACGGAAGCGGTGGTGGCGTGGTTTCACGGGGCGGTGACCTCCTTGCGAGTGAGCCAATGCGTGACGACCCGCCTACCGCCCAGCGGTGCCGACCCGATGACTCGGGCTGCTATAAACAATGCCAAAACCATCCACACGAGGATGAAGGCCCCTCCCCAGGCGTCGCGCACGAACACAGCGCCGGGGGAAAGGATCAAGGAGAACACCTGCAGAGGCAAGTTCGCCTGGGGCCCGAGGAACGGGTTGAAGTTGAAGTGCCCAGACCCGTGAGCGGTGAACAGGGTTGGAGCGGTCTCGCCCACTGCCAGCGCCACCCCGAGGATGACCGCAGTGATCAGCCCGGTGCGGATGGTCGGCAGGACGACCTGCAGGCTCACGCGCCAGCGGGGCGAACCGAGCGCCAGTGCCGCCTCGCGCAAGGAACCAGGTACGACACGGATCACCTCTTCTGCCGTTCGGATCATGATAGGGAGCATCAGTACTGCCAACGCGATGCTTGCAGCGAGCCCCGAGAAACCGGCCGTGCCCCGAGGCTGCACCCACAGCAGGTACACGAACAGTCCGGCGATGATCGACGGGGTCCCCATCATGCAGTCGACGATGGTGCGAACGAGGCGAGAGAACGCGCTCGAGGTCTCGCTCAAGTAGGTCGCCGTGAGGATCGAGATCGGCACGGTGTAAGCGGTCGCCAGCCCGACCTGCTCCACCGATCCGACGATGGCATGGCCCATCCCGCCCTTCCATACCGGGTCACTATCACCTGCCGTCGCCATGTCGTGGACCAGAAAAGCAGGGAAGTGCGAGAAGACAACCGAAGCACCGTTGACTGTCACGCTTATGATGATCTGTGCCAACGGGAAGAGGGCAATGCTGGCCCCCACCCAGATGCACACCGTGGCGATGCGGTCCTTGGTGACCAACACACCGTGGAGCATGCGAGTCAGTACCGCGTACAGCACGAGGAAGCAGAGCAGCCAGCACACGAACATTCCGAAGAGTGGGTGGGAACCGTCCAGCGCGAACACAACCAATACGAAAGCCAACGACGAACCCAAACAACCTGCCAGCTCCCAGGCGACCGACGCAGAAACACGCGCTCGTCGTGATGGTCGGTCCTGGTTGAGCGCGTCGCCGCTGGCGCTGGTGTCGGCTGCCAGGATCGACGAGTGGAAGGCAGTCATACGATCTGAACCTGTGGACGGCCTACTACTTTGCGGGCAGCGAAGTTGATCACGAGAATCGTGGCGAAGAGAAGGAGACCCGCGAGAGTGAGCGCGCTCTTGCCTAACGACGGCAATGCCACAAACGTGTTGGCAATGAGAGCCGGGATTTGCCAC
>JBELAS010000275.1:0-1806 GCA_049508615.1 Acidimicrobiales bacterium | reverse complement strand
AATTCCATTCCGTGCAAAGGGCAAGATCACGTCGGTCACCATTCCCCACTTCGTTCCTCCGAGGGCAAGTGCGGCCTCGCAGGCCTCCCTCGGAGCTTGCGACATCACCTCACGACTGACCGAGGTGACGATCGGAATGATCATGATCCCTACCACCAACCCACAGAGGAATATCGAATTGCCATAGGTGGCGTCCGGCTCTCGAAAGAACGGGATGAAACTTGCGTGCTGGCTCAGCCATTTCGTCACCCCATCAGCCTCCGGGCTCAACACCTTCAGGCCCCATAGCCCGTATAACAAGCTCGGCAAGACCGCCAGTAAGTCCACGAGCGACGTGAGCGTTCTCTTCGCCCAACGTGGCGCGTACTCGTTGATCATGAGTGCAGCTGAGAGAGACACGGGCACTGCCACGACCAACGCCAGCACCGCGATCATGACGGTGCCGAGAAGGATTCCCTGCATGCCGAACTTCGGGTGCAGACCGGTAGCCGCCCAATGATCGCTCGTCACGATCCTGCTACCCGCGTAGCGAAATGCCGGCAGGCTGTAGTGGACGAGGAACCACAGGATGGCGCCGATCGCCAGGAGCACTATCGCGCTCGCACCCAACAGGACGCCGAGGAAGACGCGGTCCGCAGGTGCCCGGCCCCGCGCCAGGGCTATGGGAACGTCATCGGGTGGCGCAGAGGCTCCGGTCGGGGGCGAGGCGATGACTGTCATTGCGCAGGAGGTAGAAGGAGTCGACGCCCCAGCGAGCCCGCCAGGATCATGAGCAATCCCAGGCCCACGAGCCAGGGAAGAGCCGTTGGGACACCGGTGAACGCCAGAGTCGAGCCGGAGCCACTCGAGCCCGAATTCCCCCCACTGGCTGCCGTAGAGCCATCACCCGAGGAATCCCCGCCGGTAGAGCCAATCGCCGCCGAGGTCGATGTCGAGCTCGTCGTGGAGCTCGTGCTGCTCGTCGTGGAGCTCGTGCTGCTCGTCGTGGAACTCGTCGTCGTGGTCGACGCCGGCGAAACCGTCGTGGTTGTCGTTGTGCTCGGGGTGGTCGTGGTCGTAGTCGTCGTAGTGGTCGTGGTCGTGGAGGAGGAGCTGATCTCGAAGGCTTCGGAAAAGGCGTGCGGACCGCTCGTAAAGGCGTTGTTGTAGTCGACGCCAACCCAAAGGACGCAGAAGTCGCTGCTATCGCAGTTGATGTTGGAGTTGGCGGTGCTACCTGACGCGCTCAGCGCGGCGATCTGGTACTGCGCGTTGAAATTGCCACTCGAGTCGGTGTTGATCGGTAGCGGGCTGATTGTCGTCCCGTCACAGCTCGCCGTCGGGTCGCTTGGTAGGTTTGCTGTTGTCCCTCCGGGATCCGAACACTCGATAATCTGGAGCCCACTGGAGTCTTCGGCGCGCGTCGGGAATCCCGTTCCCGAGACGGTGATGGTCTGGCCGTCGGTGAACGGTCCCGTCGCAGGACTGGTCGTGACCGTCGGACCAGCTCCGAAAGCATGCCCGGAAAGGATCGCCACGCCGATCACTGTGCAGATCAGTGTGAGACCGCCCACCTGCATCATCGAGAACGACGTCCTCGACCTCCTCATAGGGTGCGCTCCCACTCCGAGTGCTCTCACGCTTGCCCTCTCTTCGTCTCTGCCCGATGACAACCAGATGCCCGAGGGGCCGGCGGTCATCCTCCGGTCCCCTCGGGCCTGGCACCTCCTCGTGCGCGGGTCCTCTCCCGCGCCTTGTCCTGCCTCAGCTGCTCGGATTCGCTACCGACCCGGTGATGAGCTGGCAGGAGTTGTTCGGCGCCGTTGT
>JBELAS010000274.1:0-3968 GCA_049508615.1 Acidimicrobiales bacterium | reverse complement strand
ACACCTCAGCACACAACGCCCTCAGCATCGTGCCGGACGTGTACTACCCCGCCGGCACGAGCCCCAGTTGCCCACTTAGCTGTCCGGTCACGGGACACGGAGGGGGCGGGACTATGACCGGGGGCATGTTGCAGGCTCAGGCCCGCGTGGGCGCGAACCCCAACAGCACCGGGGCCGCTCTGCAGGAGACCATCCCGGCAGAGGGTTTCGATCCGGCCACGGGCGCTCCTACCGCTTGGGCGACGGGGCCATTGACCTACCTGGTGGTCGAGCCGAACGTCGCGCCTGCAAGCGACTCACCCTTTGACACGGCGACGGTCACCTGCACCTACACGTGCCCGATCCCCGGCTCGACGGGGATCACGCAGATTGCCACGCTCAGCTCCGCCGTCTCCGCCGGAGCCACTTCACTTCCCGTGAGCGCCCTGAGCGGGGCCCTCTCCGCGGGGACACCGCTCGCCGTCGGCTCTCCCACGGGGACCAACGAGCAAGTCTTCGTGACCCTCCCCGTAGTCTCGGGGGCCACGACGATCACTGTCACCCCCACGGTCAACGCTTACGCGTCAGGTGCGCCGGTGATGACCACCACGCTGCCGGACCCCGAAGGTGCGATCGGCGTCGCCACCGGCTCCATGCCCTCGACTCCTGGTGCCCCGACCATCGGCACCGCGACGCCGGGCAACACCCAGGCGACTGTGAGCTTCAGCGCGCCGACGAACACCGGTGGCAGTTCGATCACCGGCTACACCGCCACCGCCACGGACTCCACTACTCCCGCCAACGGTGGCCAGACCGCCACGGGCACCACGAGCCCGATCACGGTGAGCGGCCTCACGAACGGTGACAGCTACACGTTCACCGTGACGGCGACCAACGCGGCCGGTACCGGTCCAGCGTCTTCGGCCTCCAACGCGGTCACGCCTGCGGCCGACTTGCCTGGTGCCCCGACCATCGGCACTGCAAAGGCAGCCAACGCGCAGGCGACTGTGAGCTTCACCGCTCCGACGAACACCGGTGGCAGTTCCATCACCGGCTACACCGTCACCGCCGCGGACTCCACCACTCCCGCCAACGGTGGCGAGACCGGCACTGGCACCTCCAGCCCGATCACGGTCACCGGCCTCACGAACGGTGACAGCTACACGTTCACCGTGACGGCGACCAACACGACCGGTCCCGGAGCGGCGTCTGCGGCCTCCAACGCCGTCACGCCTTCGACCAACCCGTGCGCCGCCTACAGCGGGAACGAAGCGTTCATATGCTCCGCCTACGAGGACCTGCTGTCTCGCGCGCCGGACTCCGGCGGTCTCACGTACTGGAACGCCAAGCTGACCGGCGGCCTGAGCCGAACTGTTTTTGCCTACGACCTCACGATCTCCCTCGAGTACAGAACCGACCTCGTGACCGGCTACTACGAGACCTTCTTGGGGCGCACGCCGGAGTCCGCGGGTCTCACGTACTGGGTCGACCAGCTGAAGGCCGGTGTCAACGACGAGGCGGTCCTCGCAGTGATCTTGGGCTCCGGCCAGTTCTACACCGACTCCGGTGGCACTTCCGCCGGCTTCGTGCATGCCCTGTACGAGGATCTGCTCGGGCGCGCACCGGAGTCCGGCGGCCTCACCTACTGGGAGAACCAGCTCTCTTCGGGAGCAAGCCGAACCGCCGTTGCTCGCGCGATCCTCGCCTCGACCGAGTACAGAGGCGACCTAGTGACCAATGACTACCAGACCTTCTTGGGGCGCACGCCCGAGTCCGCGGGTCTCACGTACTGGGTCGACCAGCTGAACGAACGAGTGGGTCATAGCCCTAATCGTGGGATCGCCCGAGTTCTACACGCTCGCCACGACAGTCTGAGAAACACCAAGCGTTGCTCAAGGGCCCGGTCGCCGAGAGGCACCGGGCCCTTGATGCACGCCCTCGGTGACCACACCGTCCAGCTGCGCCTGTCGCTGCGCCCAGCACCTGTCGCACACGTAGCTCGCCCCGTGTCGCCTGGTGAGACCGCGTCGGTGGCAATCGGCGCATAGGTGGTCGAGATAGACGTCGGCCTCACCGCCAGACACGCGGATTGGCGACAGCAGCTCGTCGAGCCGGCGCTGGGCGGCAGGAACCAGCTGCCATGGCGTGTTCGTCGCCGCCTCTTGGCGTTCTACCAGGCCCCAGCCGACAAGGTCACGCAACAGGGCATCGAACTTCTCAATGGGGTGGAGGTGCTGGATCTGCATTGCCGTATCCCTTTCTCGGACCTGGTGCTCCACCTTCAGTGTGGCGCTGAATCGGGCCGAAGGGGCATCGGCACCCCCAACGCCAGAGGGCTTGACGCCGGGACACTGTCACCCTCGTCTCGTAGGAACCTCGAGCCACAGGCACATCTCGATCGTCCCGTTCGACAGAACGCGCTGGAGCACGGGCCGGCACACCGGCACTCCACGCCAGAAATGCCGGTGTGGGTGGCCCTCGAACACGTTTCCGCGGAAACGCTTTCGACCGGCCCTCAGGCCGCGTCGATACCGGAGCGAAGCCCGGCGACGAATTCCGCCGCCCCGTCCGGCCCCGCCCCTTCTAGCAGGCGGCGCACGAGAGCCGACCCGACCACGACGCCGTCCGCCTCGACGCACACCTCGGCCGCCTGGCCCGGGGTGGACACCCCGATCCCTATGCACACCGGGAGGTCGGTCATCTGCTTCAGGCGCCGAGCCACACCTGCGGCGGACGCGCTGAGCCGGGCCCGCTCCCCCGTCACCCCCATGAGGCCCACTCCATAGACGAAGCCGTGGGACCGGGCGCAGATTCGCTCGGCACGTTCGTCAGACGTGGAGGGAGCGACCAGGAGCACGGTCTCGACTCCTGCACGGTCCGCCTCGTCGCACCACTCTCGTGCCTCCTCGAGCGGGAGATCGGGCACGATGGCACCTGACACACCCGACTCGATGAGCGAACAGGCGAAGCGGCGGTGCCCGGCGCGAAACACGATGTTGTAGTAGGTCATGGCCACGAGCGGCACGCCGACCTCCGCGTGCCGAAGCGAACCCAGGATCCCGGCCGGCGTGGCGCCGCCCTCGAGTGCCATCACCGAGGCCCTCTGGATGGTCGGCCCGTCGATCATCGGGTCCGAGAACGGGATACCGATTTCTACCGCGTCGGCGCCCGCCACGGCCACGGCGTGGACGACCTCCAGCCAGTCAGGTGTCATCCCGGCGGTGACGTACGGAACGAGAAGCTTGTGCCCCGCGTCACGCTTCGCGCGCAGCTTGCGCTCCAGCTCGCCCGCGGGCGGTCTCATGACGAGCCGTCCGGTTGGCCCGATCCGCGCAGGTGGCTTCTCACATCGACAGCTCGCGGACCTGGGCCACGTCCTTGTCGCCGCGGCCCGAGAGCGTGACGAGGACGATCGATCCAGCGTCGATCTCACCTCCCGCTTCGCGAGCCACCCAAGCGAGAGCGTGCGCCGGTTCGAGCGCAGGGATGATCCCCTCAGTCTCGGAGAGGAGGCGAAAGGCGTCTAACACTTCGTCATCGTCGGCCTGTTCGTAGCGCGCCCGTCCGATCGCGGCCAGGTGGGCGTGCTCGGGGCCAATCCCTGGGTAGTCCAGCCCCGCGGAGACCGAGTGAGCTTCGGATATCTGGCCGGCCTCGTCCTGGAGCAGATACGACTTCATCCCGTGGACAACCCCGGGAACTCCCCGCCCGATGGCGGCCCCACCCGCCGCCTCCACTCCGACAAGCCGCGCCGCACCGTCGACGAACCCGGCGAAGGTGCCCGCCGCGTTGGAACCTCCCCCCACACAAGCCACCACCCAGTCCGGGTCACGTCCCAGTAGTCGGTGGCACTGGACGCGCGCTTCTTCGCCCACGACGCGCTGCAGCTCCCGCACCATCCACGGGTAGGGATGCGGACCCATGACGGAACCGAGGCAGTAGTGGGTGTCCTCGACGGTGGCCACCCAGTCTCGAAGCGCCTCGTTCAC
>JBELAS010000273.1:0-3162 GCA_049508615.1 Acidimicrobiales bacterium | reverse complement strand
CATCCCACCGAACTCCCAGTAAGGTGCCGACACGCCGGGGAAACCGAGTAAGTGCTGCTCGGCGGGGGCCACGAGGTGGCGCAGGACCCTGCGAGCCCGCCGTCCGCGCAGGGCTCCGACGGCCTCGGGGACACCGTCGAGGGAGACGGCCTCGGGTTGGGCGAGGTCGTCACGCTCGGGATCAGCCGCCCAGGTCGCATCGACCACGTCGAACGGGGCCAGAGAGGGACCGGTGCCGTCCGAGGGCTCGACTCGAAGACGTACCAACGCCCCCGATCCGAGGTCGACGCCGGCTATGTCCTCTTCGCCGCACGCGAGCACCATGCACCGGTGGGTACCGCGTGGCGTGGCGGAATAGCGCCGCAGGCGTCTGCGGGGCCGTTGCACCGCGTGGCTCGGTCTTGGCTGCCGGGCGTCGAGGGTCTCTCTGTCGGGCACGGGAGCCGGCTCGGTCACCTTCGCGGCACCACAGCGAAGCGGGAACGCTCCGATTCGAGCTCGGCGTCCAGACGTGCGTGGAGGTCCTCCACGGTGGAGGATGGGGCCTGGCAGGCATATCGGCGGCAGACGTACGCGACAGGCTGATCGCGGCCCTCCCACACCGGGGAGCTCGTTCGCTCCCCCCAAGCGAGCACCTGGTTGGGTTCGTAGCGTGAGCGTGCCACGGCCAGGAGGTCAGGCCGCTCGCCGGCCACGACGACCTCCGTGATCCCGTTGCCGGCGAGAGTGCTGGCGACAACGGCGCTTGCCACGGTGAGCGGCTGGCCGTGCGCCATCTCCAAGAGCGTGTCGAGCAGGGACTCACCGCGAGCGGTGAGATCCGCGTCTCCGCACAGCGCTCCCAGCCTGAGGAGGGCGACCGCGGCCACGGAGGTCGCGCAGGGGGTGGCGCCGTCGTCGAGCTCCATCGGCCGCACGACGAGTCGCTGTGCATCCGCACCGGTCGTGTAGAGCGGGACGTCGGGCTCGGCGAACAGGCCCAGCATGCTGCGAGCGGTCTCTTGGGCCCGTTCCAGCCACACGGCCCTCCCTGTGAGCTCTGCGAGGCGCGTGAAGAAATCGACCGTCCACGCGTGATCGGCGGCGTAGGCGAGGTGTTGCGCGCGTCCGTCCTGCCACGACCTCAGCCAGCGCCCGTCGTCCGCGCGACGCAGCTCGGACAGCAGGAACCCGGCGAGTCTGACTGCCGCCCCTGCCCAGTCGTCGCGTCCGGTCGCTCCTGCCGCCTCGGCAAGCGCGGCACCGAAGGAGGCATTCCATTCGGTGAGCACCTTGTCGTCGCGTCCGGGACGTACGCGCTCTGCACGCGCGGCCAGCAGGCGCCTGCGCGCCTCTCCCATCTCGAGGGGTCGTTCCAGCTGGTCACCTGGAGGGCGCCGCAGGATGCAGCGGCCCTCGAAGTTGCCGGCATCGGTCGCCCCGTACCACTCCGAGGCAACCGCGCCCGTCTGCGGGCCGAGCACCTCGGAGATCTCGGAGGGCGTCCACAAGTAGAAGCGTCCCTCTTCGCCCTCGGAGTCGGCATCCTCTGCTGAGCAGAGCCCGCCTGACGGCAGTGCCAGGTCGCGCAGGACGTAGCCAATCGTTTCCTCCACCACCGCGAACCACCGGGGGTCCTTGGTCGCTTGCCACGCGTGCAGGTAGGCGCGTACGAGCCCGGCCTGGTCGTACAGCATCTTCTCGAAGTGCGGGATCGTCCAGGTGTGGTCGGTGGCGTAGCGGTGGAAGCCTCCGCCCAGATGGTCGTAGATGCCTCCGGCCGCCATCGCTCCGAGCGTGACGCCGGCCATGGCTAGCGAGGTTTCGTCGCCAGTGAGCCGATGGTGTTGGAGGCACAGGTCGACGAGGGTGGGATGGGGGAACTTGGGTGCGGAGCCGAAGCCGCCCCACTGCGCGTCGAATCGAGCTGCGAGCTCGGAGATGGCGGTCGCGATGAGCCGGGGCGCCTGTTGTGCCGCTTCGAGGCCGACCGGCTCGGCGGATGCCCCGTCGGCTGCCCTCGCGCCGGTGGCGATCAGCACCCCGGCCTCGCGCGGTGCTCCGTCACGAGCCGCGGAGGCCGCCATGTTCACAGGCAGCCGGGTGCGCCGCGCGACCGCTTCCAACAAGACGTTGGCTTGTTGCTCGACGTCGCTTCGCCTGTTGCGCCAGGCGTCGTCCACGGCGTCGAGGACGCGGCGGAACGCGGGCACCCCGGGGAGGTCGCGGGCCGGGAAGTAGGTGCCGGCGAAGAACGGCCGGCCGTCGGGCGTGAGGAAGACGGTCATGGGCCACCCGCCACGACCGGAGACGGCTTGCACTGCTTGCATGTAGATGGCGTCGACGTCTGGGCGCTCCTCCCGGTCGACCTTCACGGGCACGAAACGACTGTTCAGCTCTGTGGCGGTCTGTTCGTCCTCGAAGGACTCNNNAGTGGCACGAGGAGTACCCCACCGACAGCATCACGGGGCGATCGAGCTCGCGTGCCGCGGCCAGAGCCTCCTCGCTCCAGGGGTACCAATCGACAGGGTTGTCCGCGTGCTGGCGAAGATAAGGGCTCGTCTCCGAGGCCAATCTGTTCACGTCGGCGATGCTATGACGCCGGTGGCACGCTCCAGGCGACACGCTGCCGGCCCACGGCGGTCGGCCCTCGGGCGTTTGTCGTCGGGCCAGGGCACGAAGAGGAGGACCATCCACAGCAGTATGTAGGGTTTCGCCGTGGAGCTGCGTCTGGAAGGAAAGGTCGCCCTGGTCACAGGCGCGTCGCGAGGCATAGGGCGAGCGATCGCCACACGACTGGCCGAGGCGGGGGCCGACGTGATGATCTCGTCGCGCAAGTCCGACGCGCTCGAAGAGGCGGCGGCCTCCATGGCCGGGTTGGACGGGAGCGTTGCGTGGCACGTGGCGAACGCCGGTGAACCCGATGCGGCCGAGGCGTGCGTCGCCGCGACCGTGGAGCGTTTCGGCAGCGTCGACATCCTGGTGAACAATGCGGCCGCGAACCCCTACTTCGGTGGTCTCATGGACCTTGACCTGGGCCGCGCCGACAAGACGGTGCACGTGAACCAGCGGGCCCTGCTCACCTGGACTCAGTGCGCCTGGCGGGCCTCGATGGCGGAACGAGGTGGTTCGGTGTTGAACCTGTCCTCGGTCGGAGGCTTGTCGGTCGAGCCGGGCATCGGT
>JBELAS010000272.1:0-3047 GCA_049508615.1 Acidimicrobiales bacterium | reverse complement strand
GGACCAGATGCCTTCCTACGCTGCCGCGCTATGAGGACTCACCACCGGCCACCTCGACGCTCTGCTGAGCGGCTTCCTCCCAGATGGATGCGATACCCACGTGGAGAAAGTGGCGGCTTCGGACCAGACGACATGATCCCCGTTCCGAAGGAGCCCGATCCTGCGCAGCATGAAGAACACCGCTTGTCGTTTTCTTCGGTGATACGGGTCGCGGCCCACGTCGCCATCTGGACGGTCGTGCTCCTCCCCGTCCTTTCGAAAGTGGCGCGGGGGTGGCGGCCCCTCGACGACTACGCTGTGATCGCCTTGCGGTCGTGGACCGTGTTCTCGGCGCATCCCCCGTTGTTGGGTTTGTACTCCACTGCAACGCCCGCTGGAGGCCACGCCGTCTACGACCCGGGCCCCCTCTTGTTCTGGTTGTTGGCGCTGCCCGTGCATCTCGACCCGGCGCACGGTGTCCTGTGGGGGGCGGGCCTCTTGACGGCCGTCATCCTGTCGGTAGCCGCCGAGGCGGCATGGTCCGTGGTCGGATGGCTCGGTGTCGCCATCGTTGCATTGACTGTTGCGGACGTGGGACGGTTGATTCCCACAATCTTCGAGAACGTGGCCTGGAACGCGTACTTCGGATTGGTGTTCTTCTTCGCGTCGGCCGTATTGGCTTTCGCCGTGGCCGCCGGTCGGCTGGGCTGGTGGCCCGTCCTGGTCTTGAGCACCTCGGTGGCGGCCCAGAGCCATCTTTTCTTCGTGGTCGGCGGCGTGTTACTGGCGTTGGTCACGCCGGTGATGGGCGTCGTCCGTCGCGGCCGTCCGGTTCGGCGGTGGTGGCTGGTGGCGGGGATCGCGGTGGGAGTCGCCTGCTGGGCCGCGCCCCTCGTGCAACAGCTCACCGGGCATCCCGGCAACATCTCGATGATCCTCGGAGTGGGAGGTAGACAATCCACCATCGGGGGTGGCTCGGCATTGCGTATCCTGGCAATGGCGGCTTCACCGTCACCGATCTGGCTCGCGCATTTACCGAGCGGCCTCTTCAACATAATTGGCCTCGCATATGCCCATGGCCCGGGCTACGGAATCGGTGTGCTCACTCTGTTGGCGGCAATCGCGGCAGTCTCGTGGTGGACCGGTCGTCGCGACCTCGCCGCGCTCGCCCTCGTAACCGACGTCACCTTGGCCGCGATGGCGGCATCGGCTGCCAGATTGCCCACCCGGAACCTCATCAGCCTCGGCTACCTTCTCGACAGCCAATGGTTCCTCGGCGTGCTGGTATGGGCAACTGTCGTATGGGCCGGCCTGGAGCTGCTCCGAGAAGCACCGAGGTACTGGCGTTCGGCGGCGCACGTGGCGCGCCCGCACTCTGCCTCCCTGGGAACGCCCCAGCGGCGCGCCAGGATGACGCAGGTGGTCACCGCCGTAGCATTGGCCGCAATAGTGCTGGTGGTCGTATTGGACATTCGATCGGTGCCACTGAACGGAGTTCTTCCGGGTGACGACTGGCCTACGGTCGTCCCCCGTGTGAACCGGATGGCGGCCGCCATCGAACGTACCTATCCCCACACTCCGATCGTGCTGAGCGTCAGCGAAAGCAGCCAGTACATAGCCTTCGAGGAGGAGGACGGAGTGGCTTGGACCCTCACCTCCCGTGGGCTACGGGTCGCATTGCCCTGGTTCTTCGCCCAATCGGCCGGGCTCGCCATCCCTCCCCACAACCGCTGGCCGGTCATCGTCGTGACCGAAAGACCTCACCAGCCGGTGACGCTCAAACACGTTCGCTGACTGACCGCCGCTCCTCAGCCCTGTTCGTTCTGCCAACGGGTCGGAGGGTCAGGAATATCCTCAAAACGCGGTCAGGTCCCTCGGCGGGGATTCGCCGCAGCCAGCTCGCAGCCCGGCCCCTCGTTGCCGAGAACGCCCCTCCCACCACCCCACCGTTACAAACCTCCTGGTGGCAGGCCCCAACGACCCAATCAGCACCCACGGGAAGGCTAGGAGGGGACTCCTCACACCCACAAGGACTCCCGGCCCATCTTCCTCACGTTATGTGGTTCGACCAAAAACACTAAACGTGGCCATCTGCGTCGCCGATACCTTCAGCAATGAAGGGCGTCTACGTAGACACGAGATACGGCCCGGTGGGCGAGAAAACGGCGGTAGACCAGGTCCTGGACGATGCGGTCGACGGCGATGGCGCACGCGTCGACGCCACGACCGCCGACGCGCCGGGCCCGGACATGGTGGGCGCGCAAACCGACGGCGAGGACGTGGCCAACACCGCTCTCGGCATCCTGTTGGCCAGTCACCCCGAAGCCGTCTTCTACGCCATCGACGCCAACGCACACACCCACCCCGAAGCCGTCTTCTACGCCATCGACGCCAACGCACACACCGTGGACATGCCCGACTCGGTCGACCTGAACGGGCACGACGTGATCGAAGGCCGTAACACAGCTCTCGACATGGTGATCCCCGAGCACAGGGGCGTGGTGATCGACACTTGGGAAAAGCTGGGCAAGAGCGGGATCGTCAGCGCACACGTCAGGTTGAAGGCCGACCCCGACCGTGCCGTCATGCTGCACTTCCTGGATGCCCGGCAGGTTGAAGGCCGACCCCGACCGTGCCGTCATGCTGCACTTCCTGGATGCCCGGGCGCAGCACGGCGTCATCATCGGCGCACTCACCTCGGCCGAGCAAACCGACGAGCAAACCGACGAGCGAGCGACGATCGCGCATGCGACGCCGGCTCATAGCCCACGCTTCGCCCGTGTACGCAAGGACGGGCTGGCCGCGCTGTTGGAGATCGACGAGGCCTTCACCCAGATCCTCGGCTGGAAGCCCGAGGAGATAATCGGCCTTCGACCGCTGGATATCATCCATGCCGATGACCAGACGCTGGCCGTCGACAACTGGATGGACATGCTGGCGTCGCCCGGACCGGGACGCAGGGTCAGGCTCCGGCACCGGCATCGCGACGGCTCTTGGGTCTGGATCGAGGTCACCAACCACAACCTGCTGGAGGACCCCGAGTATCAATGCGTCATCGCGGAGATGGT
>JBELAS010000271.1:0-4687 GCA_049508615.1 Acidimicrobiales bacterium | reverse complement strand
CGATGAACACGTCGCTGCCGCGCAACGATGCGTCGTAACGGCAGTGCATCTCGCCGTTGGCGAACTCTCGCAGGTTCGCCTCTCCGAGCTCGACGCCGAGGTGGGCAGCGATCTCCTGGGCCAGTTCGGGGTGGGAGCGCCCAGAGACGAGCTCGAGGCGTCGGCGCGGTACGAGCTCCATCGATGCTGACGCTATCAGGCATCTTCACACCTGCACCGGTGCGTCGGATCGGACTCCGTGAAGCGGACCCCGGAACATCGGATGAGACCCGGTGGAATCGAGGTAGGCCCGTCCTCGAACGTCAGTCGGGCGCGTCGACAGCTTCGTGCCAGTGCGCTCCCACGTGGGTGAACGGCCCGACCACCTCGGCGGGTTCGACACGCGCCCCCGGGCCCAGCGAAGCGAAAGGGCCGACGCGCGCGTACGCACCGATCGTCGCGTGTTGCGCGCTGGAGATGGTAACGACGGCGCCCTCG
The DNA here is from genome assembly GCA_049508615.1 of Acidimicrobiales bacterium. GTDB lineage: Bacteria > Actinomycetota > Acidimicrobiia > Acidimicrobiales > UBA8190 > Bog-564. The sequence continues at coordinate 4,210 of JBELAS010000271.1, read as the reverse complement.
CCGACCTCGGTGTCGACCAGCCGGCTGTCCGGCCCGATCTCGGCACCCGCGGCGATCGTGCACTGCCCTTGTAGGACGACGTTCGGCAGTAGGACTACGTCCGGCTCGAGATGCACGGAGGCATCCAAGTACGCTCGTTCCGGGTCCCACATCGTGACCCCGCGGCGCATCCACTTCTCGTTGATCCGGTCGCGCAGCTCGGCCTCGGCCACGGCCAGTTGCGCTCGATCGTTCACGCCTGCCGCTTCCATCGGGTCCGTCAGCACGAGCGACTCGACCCTGTAGCCAGCATCGTGGAGCACAGCGTAAACGCCGGTGAGAGAGTGCTCCCCTGTAGGTCCAACCGGGTGCAGCCGCCTGAGCGCGGGGGCGAGCATCGAGTGCCTGAAGCAGTGGATGGTCGTGGCCACCTCGTCCACGCAGCATTGCTCCTCGGTGACCTCGGCATCCTCTACGACCCTGACCACCGCGTCGTCCTTGTCACGCACGACGCGGTCGTAGCCGGTCGGATCGCTGAGCAAGGCGGTGAGCAATGTCGCCGCCGCGTCTGCGACGCGATGACGGCGTACGAGGGCAGCGAGCGTCGGAGGCCGCACGAGGGGCGTGTCGCCGGGAAGCACGACAACGTCACCATCTTGATCGGCCAACGTCCCCGGTAATGCGGTGAGCCCCACCGCCACCGCGTCAGCGGTTCCGAGTTGCTCGGGCTGCTCTACGAACTCGATCGAGAGCGAGGACGGTGCATGGTCGACAAGGGTCTTCGTAACCCACTCCCCGCGATGGCCCACGACCACCACTACCTTCTTCACCGGGAGCTTGGCGAGCGCGTCGAGCACGTACAGGATCATCGGACGGCCGCAGAGCCGGTGCAGCGGCTTCGGGCACCCCGACCGCATTCTCGTCCCCTCGCCGGCCGCAAGCACCACGGCGGAGAGCGGACGCGTGTCCATGAGCCGTAGTCTGCACCCCACGATCGCGCCGCATGCGGACATCGCATGACCCGCTCCCCGTGCCCGCCCTGACCTCGGTCGTCGAGGTCGCCCAGCACTTCCGTCGAAGGACCGCGGGGCCATGGAGCAGGCTCTCGAGCAGGTCGAGGAACGGTTGGAGGCGGCTCGGGCCGGTGACGGTGACGGTGACGGTGACGGTGACGGTGACGGTGACGGTGACGGTGACGGTGACGGTGACGGTGACGGTGACGGTGAGAACTACGTGATCGGCATCGGTGCCCGCGCAAGCTGCCCGCGTGGACCCATGCTCGTGGATCAGGCGCTGGTCGTGAAGCGCCGCGCGTCGTCCGCCGCGTACTTGGCGACCACGCTGTCGACCGCCGCCGTGCGCTCCACCGCCTCGACCACCTCGGCAAGTCGGGCGCCGGGAACGGCAAGAGTCATCTCGTCGGGGCGCATGCCCGTGCGCGCGCGGCTGAGCGCGCACCCCACGCTGGCAGCCGCCTCCCCGTGCTCCTTCGCGAGAGCCACGATGTGGCACTGGGGCTTGCCCTCGATGCGCAGACCCGGCAGGGCGTCGGACAGCACCATGAGCTGGCGACCGTTCACGCGAAGGAGCACCACGTCGGGCTCGCCGGTCGCGTCGGCGAGAGGGCCATACGCGATGAATTGCGCACGCTTGAACACGGCCGGGATGCTGCCGAATGCCGCCGGGTCGACCCAACCCGACTCCACGAGTGTCGCCACATCCGCGTTGCCTCCTACTTCGTCGAGCGTCGCGAGCCCATGGGTGTATCGCCCCACCGAGCAATTTCCGTGTATCGGCGCAACGGCGAGGTGAAGGACTCCCGACAAGGCTTCTGCCAGGCCCCTCCAATCCACAGGAGCGTCAGGTGTCGAGGAATGGTCTGTCATCGCGCCATCCTCGACGGTCGCTCCGAAAAGCACAAGGGGGGGTCCCCGGCCACCGGCGCCGCTCCGGAACCGACCAGCTAGCTCGGCGCGCCGTAGGTTCAGCCCGCCAGGGAGCTCAGCCGGCTACGAAGCTCAGCCGCACGCGCCGGTGGACGTTGTCGGAGTTCATGTCGACGAGCACGATGCGCTGCCACGTCCCGAGGGCGAGGCGGCCGTCGATCACGGGTAGGACGACAGAGGGTGACACGAGCACAGGAAGTAGGTGGTCCGCTCCGTGGCCCCTCGCACCATGGCGGTGGCGGTAATGCTCGTCGCGCGGCAGAAGCCGTTCGACCGCGGCTGCCAGGTCCTCCTCGGATCCCGATCCGGTCTCCATCAGAGCGATCCCCGCGGTGGCATGGGGCGCGAACACCGAGCAGAGCCCGTCGCCCCGGCCTGCGCAGAACTCCTCCACCTCGTCGGTCAGGTCGACCACACTCCGGCGAGATGTGTCGATTCCTATTTCCGTCGTCTCCATATGCGTTGCCTACCCGCCCACCTGCCGACTCTGCAACCGCTCCACTACGCACCAGGCGACCGGTCCGCTCCGGCCATGACGGTGGCGAAGAACTCGCGGTCCAGAAGAGGGGTATCGGCCAGGAAGAGCTTGCCGTAGCGCTCGAAGTACACGAGCTGCTTTCCGAGCAGAAACGTGGCACGGTCGAAGTCGGACGCAACTCCCCCGCCCGCCTCGGCGGCCCGCCGCAACTTGCGCTGTGCGCGCAGTCGCCGGATCACGGTGCGCACCGACCGGTGGTGAGCCTCGATCCCTCGGGCTTTGGCGAGCTGAGCCTGGGGGGCAGTGATGATCTGCGAGAGGCTGACCTCGCCGAACGGACGCGTGAAAACAGGCTCTATGACGCCGCGAACGAACGCCGCCAGCTGGGCGTCGTCGAGGCCCAGAGCATCGCGCATCGCAGGACCGTAGGTGCGCACGAGGTGGGCCGCCACGTCGTCCCAGGCGGCTTCGTCTCCGAGCACCGCCTCGAGCATCCGGACGAAGAACCGGTGTGTAGCCGGGTCCAGGCGACCCACTATCCCCCAGTCGAGAACTCCTATGCGCCCGTCGCTGAGGAGGAAGAGGTTGCCGGCGTGCAAGTCGCCGTGGAACGCCCCCCAACGCACGGTCGTGAGGATGAAGGCGTGCACGACCTGCTCCAGGAGCGGGGCCGGATCGACGCCGTACTGGGTGACAGCGGCAAGATCGTCGACCGGCATACCGTCGAACAGCTCCATCGTGAGCACGTTCGACCCGGACAGCTCGGTGACGACCTCGGGAACGGCGATCCTCGGCAAGTCGACCTCGGTGAGCAGACGTCGAAAGTGGGCCATCGCCCGGGCCTCGTTGCGCAGGTCGAGCTCCTCTCCGATCTGCTCGCGAAAGCCGTCGAGCATCTGGAGTAGCGACCCGGCCGTCTGGTCGCCGGTCTGGCGCGCCACCAGGTCGAGCAACGGCTGGAGCAGGTCGAGATCGGTGGCGACGAGCTCGTCGATACCCGGGCGCAGTACCTTCACCGCCACCCGGCGCCCACTTGTGAGACGCGCCCTGTGAACCACTGCGATCGAGGCTCGCCCGATCGGCTCAGGATCGATCTCGGCATAGGCATCGCCGATCGGCATTCCGAGGTCGGCCTCGATCGTCCGCCGGACCTCCGTGAAGGCGACGATGGGGCCGGTGTCGAGGCACGAGCGAAACTCGTCGGCGAAGTCGTTGCCGAACACCCCAGGAGCCGAGGCGATCAGCTGGCCGAACTTGATGTAAGTGCCACCGAGGTCCTCGAAGGTCTCCCGAAGCGGCCGGGCGAACTCATTTGCGGACAACGAGCCCCGGCGCGCGTGACGCACCTGGCGAAGCGCCTGGCGGCCGAAGTGCCGCGTGGCTACCAGCCCGATCGTGCGTCCCCTGCTCAGGAGCTGGCGCCTGGTCGGCCGGGGCAGGCTTCTCGGAAAGACCCGTGGCACGCTCTCGGTCCGTGGAACGCTCTCGGTCCGTGGAACGCTCTCTTCCTGCGGTTCTGTGTGATCCATACGTGCTGGCAGCTCCGTCGGCGGCTCGCTCGGGGCCGACGGCGTCCCCTGACCGGGCCGCCCGAGACCGCAGGCTCGTCACCATTACCGTGATGGCGATATCCATCTAACCGGGACGACAGGTCCTGGGCTACTTACGCGAGCTGAATTCGCCAGGAGCTGGCGTGCTGGGCAACAGCCCAGGACCTCACAGTGAGTAGGCCGACGATTGGGGTCCCGCCCACTCAGCCAGGGTTAACACGGTCTCACGACCATGCTCTGGGGACCTCAGGCAGTCA
>JBELAS010000270.1:0-2508 GCA_049508615.1 Acidimicrobiales bacterium | reverse complement strand
GGCGCCGAAGGTTTCGCGAAGTTGAGCCAGCGTGCGCTCGAAGCCGGCTCGTTCACGGTCGAGCTTGTTGACAAGCACGAGGCGGGGCAGACCGAGCTCCGCTGCAAGCTGCCAGGCCGCCTCGGTCTGTGCCTCCACCCCCTCCACGGCGCTCACGACCACCACCGCGAGGTCTACCACCGAGCATGCTGCGCGCACCTCGGAGAAGAAGTCGGCGTAACCCGGGGTGTCGATCAGGTTGATCTTCACGTCATCGACGATGACCGGTGTGAGCGCCAAGGAGAGCGACATGTGGCGCTTGATCTCCTCGGGCTCGAAGTCGCTCACAGTGGAGCCGTCCTCCACCTTGCCTTGCCGGGAGATCGCCCCCGTGGCGAACAACAGGGCTTCGGCCACGGTCGTCTTTCCGGCTCCGTTGTGCCCCAGTAGGGCCACGTTGCGGATGCGGGACGGTGGATAACTAGCCACCGGTGGACCTCCCCTTGCTCGATCCGTGCGCAGCGCTACGGCGCGACGCCGGCGCGAGAGCGCCGTGCGGGGCAGCCTACCGGGGGCCGCTGTGGCCGTCAGAAGCGGGAGTCAGTTTCAAAGGGAACCACCACTCGCTACTTGGCAGTGGGTCCACTACCAAGCAGTGGGTCAACTACCAAGTAGTGCAGTGTGCGGGTAGTGCGGCGTGCCGGTGTCGCTTGCATGCCACAGGGCACGTCGTTGGCGCGCCGACAATGCTTCGTAGCATCGTGCCCTGGGTCGTGCCGGCGAGTCGTCTGTCGCGTGAGCGCTTCTCCAGAGCATTGCCGAAGGGTGCCCGAGAGTCCCGCCGGATCAGAAGGGTCCCGTCGTCGAGGACCGGGCAGATCAGAAGGGGTCTCGTCGGATCGCTGGAGTCTCCTCGACTGTCGACGGACCCGAGATAAGCTGGCAGAAGTCGTCGGGAGGAAACCCAGAGATGCTCGATGGTCGTTGGCGCCATGCCGTGGACCGCACGACGCAGCCGGTGGGCGAGGCGCTGGTCCGGGCCCGGGTGAACGCCGACGTGCTCACCGTGTTCGGACTGGTCATGTCAGCGGTGACCGCCTTCGTCGTGGGTTCGGGACACTTGGTGCTCGCGATCGTGATGTTGTTCGCAACCGGCCTTCCGGACCTTTTCGACGGTCCCGTGGCAAAGGCCTCCGGCACGGCTTCGGTGCGCGGAGCCTTCTTCGATTCGGTGGCGGACCGGGTCTCCGACGCCTTCTTGTACGGGGGGATTGCCTGGTATCTCGCGTCGCATCACCACGGGACGATGGTTCTTCTGGCCTTCGCCATCCTGGCGATGACGTCGCTCATCTCCTACGAGCGCGCGAAGGCCGAGCTGTTGGGCCTGTCGGCACGAGGTGGTCTCATGGAGCGCGCGGAGCGCTTCATTCTTCTCGGTGTGTGCTTCGTCACCGCAGCGGTCGACGTGGCAGCTTTCGTTCCGGCGCTTTGGGTGTTCTTCGGGCTCGTGACGGCCACGGCCGGAGGGCGCTTCGCCAGGACCTGGCAGGAAGCCGAAGGTCCGGTGCGGCCTCTGCGGGCGGCACCCCGTCAGCGTCCCCTGCGGCCGGCCGGCGAGGTCCCCGGTGGGCTCTCGGAGCTGTCCGGGCGCCGCGTGGCCCGGTGGCGCGACCTGCGAGCGGATTCGCGCTGGAAGGCATGGCGCGAAGCCCTCGCGCAGCGCGATGGCAACGCTGTGCGTGCGGCGCTCCACCGTCGGGCCGGCGAGCCCCTCAGCCGGTGGTGGGCGAGGGGCGACGGCGAGCCCTCCAGCCGCTCGGGACGTACCTGGCGTGAGCGGCGCCAAGCGAGGCTGCGTGCCGGCGGAGGGCGACCGCACGCGCGTGCGGGCCGTCATTCAGGTTCGGGCGATCCTGATGACATCTCCGACGGCAACTGAGCGCTGACGCCAGAGTCCGGTGGCCGAAGACGCCTCGCTGGTCTCTGTCACCCGTGGGCGAGCGATCTACCTGATCTACCGGGGTCTGGGCGTCGGCATGCAACGGCTGCCGGAATCCTTGGCTGGGGCGAGCGCAACTGTCGTGGCGCAGGCGCTCGTAGGCTTTCGCCGTGACGCGCGAACGATGTACGCGCGGCACTTGGCTCGAGTGTTCGGCAGACCGCTGAGCCAGCGCGAGGCGCGCGCCTGGGCGAAGCGCGCGTTTCGGAACTACGCGCGCTACTGGTTCGAGGGGGCGCGCCTGCCAGATGTGCCATCGCAGGTCGTGCTCGATCGTCTGACCGTCGAGTCCGGGTACGAGTACCTGGTCGAGCACATGGCTGCGGGCCGCGGCGTAGTCATGGCCTTGCCGCACGTGGGGACCTGGGAGTGGGGTGGAGCGTGGCTGGCGCTCAAGGGTTACCCCATGACGACCGTGGCCGAGCTGGTGGAGCCACGGGCGCTCTACGACTGGTTCGTCGCCCAACGGGAGGCGATGGGGCTCAGCATCGTGCCGATGGAGCCCGGGGTTGGAGGAACCCTCTTGCGTA
>JBELAS010000027.1:0-10255 GCA_049508615.1 Acidimicrobiales bacterium | reverse complement strand
ACCCTCGGGTGCCTGGACCTCAACCCGTGGCCTGTGCGGCGAAACGACGTCGACCATCCCGACGAACTGCGAATAGATCTCGATCCACAACCCGACGTCCCCTTCGATGCTGTGCGGGTCACAGCGCTCGAGGCCCGGCTCGTGCTCGACGATCACCATATGGTCGGCTTTCCCAAGACCTCAGGGTCGCGCGGCATGCATGTGAACGTTCCCATCGAACCCCGCTGGGGCTTCACCGACGTGCGCCGCGCCGCGCTCGCGCTGGCGCGGGAGGTAGAACGCCGGATGCCCGACATCGCCACCTCCGCGTGGTGGAAGGAACAACGAGGACCGCGCGTGTTCATCGACTACAACCAGAACGCCCGAGACCGTACCGTGGCCTCCGCTTACTCCGTGCGGGCGAACCCCGAGGGCCGCGTCTCTTGCCCCCTCGAGTGGGAGGAGGTGCTCGACGTGGACCCGGGCGACCTCACCATCGCCACCGTCCCCGCGCGGCTTGCCACGCGCGGAGATCCCGCCGAGGGCATCGACGACCGGCGCTACGACCTGTCACCGCTACTCGAGCTCGCCGAGCACGACGAGGCCGAGGGCCTCGGCGACGCGCCGTGGCCGCCTCACTTCGCCAAGCAGCGTGGCGAGCCCCGGCGGGTGACACCGAGACGGGCACGATCCGAGCCCGACTGATCGATCTTCAGGCGCCGAAGACCGCCTCGAGCTCCTCGGGCACCACGGCCTCGAGCTGCGCGTAGGTGCAGGTCTCGGGCCGCCGGTCCGGTCGCCAACGGCGGAAGGTGGTGGCGTGACGAAAACGTCCACCTTGGAGTTGGCCGTAGGCGACTTCGCAGACGAGCTGCGGCAAGAGGGGCTCGAAGCTCAGGTCCTTCCTCGCGTTCCAGCGTGACGGGGCTCCGGGCTTTCTCCCGGCTCCGTCTTGCACCTCCGGCTCCTCCCACCCTTTCCAGGGGTGCCCTTCGAGCGACGTCACGCGATAAGGGGCGAGCTCTTCGACCAGCTCGCGGCGCCGGGCCGCCATGAAGGAGGCTGCCACGCCCACATGATGAAGGACCCCCGCGTCGTCGTATAGGCCGAGGAGCAACGAGCCCACCATGTCGCCCGACTTGTGCCAGCGAAAGCCGGCCACGACACAGTCCGCGGTGCGCTCGTGCTTCACCTTCACCATCACTCTCTCGTCCTCGCGGTAGGACAGGGTGACTTTCTTGGCGACCACTCCGTCGAGCCCGGCTCCCTCGAAGCGGGTGAACCAGTCGCGCGCGACCACCGGATCAGAGGTGGTCGGTGTGACGTGCACCGGCGGGCGCACCTTGGAGAGGCACTTCTCGAGCAACCCGCGCCGCTCACCGAACGGACTGCGCCGCAGATCGCGATCCCCGAGCGCGAGGATGTCGAAGGCCACGAACGAAGCAGGAGTTGAAGAGGCGAGCATCATGACACGTGACTCGGCTGGATGGATGCGCTGCAGGAGTGCGTCGAAGTCGAGCCCGTGCGGCCCCGCGATCACGATCTCGCCGTCCAGTACGACCCGCTCGGGCAGATAGCTGCGAAGCGGCTCGACGAGCTCCGGGAAGTAGCGGGTGAGAGGGCGCTCGTTGCGGCTGCCCAGTTCCACCTCCCTCCCGTCACGAAAGACGATGCAACGAAAACCGTCCCATTTCGGTTCGTAGAGCAGATCCTCCCCGATCGGCAGCTCGCGAGCGAGCTTGGCCAGCATGGGGGCCACCGGGGGCATGACCGGCAAGTCCACCGCACCACGCTCTCATTTTCACGGCCGTCGTGCAGCCGCCATGCTGGAGGGGCCCTCAGACCCTCGTGGGACCGAGCGCCTCCCGTAGCGCGCCTGCGGCATCGGCGATAGCCGTCGCTGCGCCGAGTAACACACCGTTCATCTGAAGGAAGCCGTGGACCATGCCGTCGTAGCGCACGAGGCGGGCATCCACTCCGGCGTCGGCGAGCCGCGCGGCGTACGCCTCACCCTCGTCGCGCAGCGGGTCGTACTCGGCGGTGATCACCAGCGCCGGCGGCAGCTCTGACAGGTTCTCGGCGCACATCGGCGAGACATCGGGGTTCCGGCGGTCACCATCACCCAAGTAGTGACCGGTGAACCAGTCGATCATCTCCGACGTCAGCAGGTACCCCTGCCCGTTCTCCTTGTGCGACGGGTAGGAGTTGGTGAGGTCCGTGGGGGGATAGACGAGCAGCTGGAAGAGGATCGGAGGACCGCCGGAGTCCCGGGCCCTGCGGCTGATGACGGCCGACATGTTGCCCCCGGCACTGTCCCCCGCCACGGCCAGACGGGCCGGGTCGGCTCCGAGCTCGGCGGCGTGCTCCGACACCCAGGCGGTGGCCGCCATGCTGTCCTCGAGCCCGGCCGGGAACGGGTGCTCCGGGGCGAGCCGGTAGTCGACGCTCACCACCACGGCGGGAACCTGGGCGGCCAGCTGTTGGCAAAGAGCGTCGTGGGTGTGAACGCTGCCGATCGCCCAGCCGCCGCCGTGGAAGAAGGCCACGACGGGCGGCGTCTCGGAGCCGACAGGAACAGCCCCGCCAGCAGCAGCAGCGGCGTCAACGGGGCGGTATACCCGCACGGGGATCTCGCCCGCGGGTCCAGGGATGGTGCGGTCCTGGACCTCCGGCGGGTTCGACGGCACAGCTCCCATGGCGGCCATGGCCATGTAGCTGGCGCGCATCTCTTCGGGGGTCATCTCCGACGGGGGCGGCTGTTCGAGGGCTGCTATGCGCTCGAGGATCGTCCGAAGGACCGGCTCGACGGGCATGGACACCTCCAGAGGCCATCGGCACCGAACCTACTGCCCGGTGGCTCACGATGCGCCTCGTCGTTCCCCTAGCCCCGGTCCAGATGACCTCATCGAGCGTCTCCTCAATGAGCCCACGCGCCGAGCGGAGCCACGCACCCGATCCGTTGCCCGAAGCCGATTGCAGACACTTTGCCATTCGGTTTGCGGCCGCGTCATCATTGTCCCGCATCGTCCGGCGGCGGTGCATGCCGGTCGAGAAGCCACCAACGAGCACGAGCTCGCGCCGCGCCTGTCTGTTGATGTTTCAAGCGCCCCCACGTGTAAGCGGGAGCACGGGAACATCCGGCGGTTCGAACCCGGTCACCTGGCCGTAGAAGGACAGCTCGGCCTCCAGAGCCCGTTCGATCGTCTCTGCGCGCCGGAAGCCGTGCTGCTCCCCCTCGAACGCGATGTACCCATGCGCGACGCCATTTCTCACCATGGCGTCGCGGAACATCTCGGCTTGCTTCGGGGTGACGATCTTGTCCTGCGTTCCCTGCAAGAGCAGGATCGGCCTGTGGAGCTCGTCGACATGTGACAGGGGCGAGCGCTCTTCGTATACGTCGCGGGCTCCAGGTAGAGGGCCCACCAGGCCGTCGATGTAACGCGACTCGAAGTCGTGCGTATCCTCGACAAGGCCCGTCAGATCCGCCACCCCGTAGTAAGACACACCGCCGGCGAAGGCATCCGTACGCGTCAACGCGACGAGAACGGTCCACCCCCCTGCGCTTCTGCCACGGATCAGCAAACGTCGAGGATCCGCTTCGCCGCGCTCCGCCAGGCCTCTTGCAACCGCGACCACGTCCTCTACGTCGACGACGCCCCATTGGCCACGCAGCCGGTTCCGGTACGCGCGGCCGTACCCGGTCGAGCCGCTGAAGTCGACGTCTACCACGCCTATGCCACGGCTCGTGAAGTAGGCAACCTCGAGGTCCAGGACCGGTGAGGTCTGACCGGTCGGGCCGCCGTGGACGAACACCACGTAAGGAGGCCGCTCCGTCTTCGGGGCAGTGAACTCGTGGTTCCTCGGTGCGTACACGAAGGAATGGACGTCGCGACCACCTGGGCCGCTGAACACCTCCGGCCGCGCCACCTGGAGGTATCCGGGGTCAGGGACGTCGTCGACGCTGCAACGCAGCACCTCGAGGTTCCCGGTGAGCGTGTCCAAGCTCACCACCGACAACGGGATCACAGGGCCGCCGCCCACGGTGACTACGACTTGGCCATGAACTGCAAGAGCGGGCTCGAAGTATGTGAGGGGCCCACGTTCACGACCCTCAAGGGTGCGCCCGAGGTCACGACCCTGACGGGCGGGAGCGAAGCGACCATCGATGTCCTCGCCCGTGGAGCCGACGTCGGTGAAAGTGTCCCCGTCTGTGCCCGTGACGGGCGGCTTTCGACCGCGGAGATCGGGACTTGTCTGAACGAGGGAACGCGTTGGCGGGTCGAGCAAGCTCAGGGTCCAAGTGCCTCGCCCATGGATCACCGCTAAGCGACCGTCGCCCAGCACGCCGTAGGTGGCCATGCCGAAGATCCACTGGGGCCTTCCGAACTCCTCCTCACGTTCGCAGAGGGCGTCGAGCTCGCCGGCTAGGCCGACCTTGTACAGGTTCCACCAGCCGCTTCGGTCAGACACCGCATACAGTGCGTCATCGCCGGCCCACTCCGGTTGGAACACGGACTCCTCCTCCCCCCCGAGGAGGGTGCGGGGGCTGCCGACCGAGCCGTCCGCGCCCATCTCGCCAACTCTCAGCTCGGTCCCGTCCCAGGGCATCCGCGGGTGGTCCCAGGTGAGCCACGACAAATGGCGTCCGTCGGGAGACGGCCTGGGGTTGGACAGGAAGTGACCGTCCACCACGAGCGTTCGAACACCCATGCTGCCGTCGAGCGCGACGGCCACGATGTCGTGGGTCACGACGCGGCCCCCGTCCACGGCGCGTTCGCGCACGCAGAAGATCTCGCGACCACTCGAGGCGAGGACGAGGTCGGCGTAGCGGTCGCCTTGGGGCTCGTCCGGCCGAGGCGTGAGCGGCCGGGGCTCGGCGGCGCCGGGCTCGAGGAAATAGAGCCGTTGGTCGTCCCAGTTGGCGAAGACCAGCCCACCGTCGCCCACCGGGATCCATGCACGGCCGCCGTACTCGTGCACCCTGGTACGCGCGTTCCATCCTGCTGGCAGCACGTCCACCGCGCTGCCGTCGTCGGCGCGGCGCACCACGACGTTCCGGCCGCCTTCGCTCGGGCGTCCCTCTGACCAGTACACCCTGCCGTCCGCGCCGATGTCGACCCGGCTCAGGTGCACCTCGCCACGCGCCACGTCACGAGCGCTGATGGGAGATCGCCAGGCACCGTAGGAGGCTTCGATCACGGGCCCGTCATAGCCCCGAGCGTACGCCCCAGCCTGCGTTGGGTCCTGGCTCACCCTAGATGGCTCTTCGCTAGACGGACGCCTCTGCGAGTTGGCACGAGATCGCGGGCCCACCGACCGGCGGGCAACCTGTCGGCCCGCGACCGACCGGCGGAATGACTCAGCCGGCGGGTACGCCTCGAGCGGCGGAATCGCTCGAGCGGCAGAAGAATCCCGAGAATAGTGTGACCGGCCGGGCCGGCCTCTCGGAAGCCGGCACAAGGAGGTTCCCGTGCAAGGTGACACGATCATGGTCGAGCGCGTGCTACCCGCCTCCCCCGATTCCATCTTCGCCCTCGTAGCGGATGCGGCACGACACCCGGACATCGACGGATCGGGAATGGTCGTCCGAGCGAAGCCCGGTGCACCCCAGCGCCTCTCGCTCGGCTCGACCTTCGGTATGTCGATGAAATTTGGTGTGGGTTACTCGATGGTCAACGAAGTCATCGAGTTCGAAGAGAACCGCCGCATCGCATGGCAAGCTCGACCGCCCGGGTTCTGGGGCCGGTTCGTGGGAGGACGGATCTGGCGCTACGAGTTCGAGCCGGCCGACGGTGGGACGCGGGTGCGCGAGAGCTGGGACGTCTCGAGGGACCACCAGCGGCGCCTCTTGAAGCTCGGCCCCTTGCCGGACCGGACCCGGCGCAGCATTGAAAAGACGCTGGAGCGCATCGAAAAGCTTACGCGCACGTCTTCCTGAAGGCCTTCCTCGATAGAGCCGAGACCAGCTGGCGGTTCGCAGAAGCTTGCTCTACCAACGCTCGCGACAGAGGACGAACGAGCCAGTCCTCTCGCCGATACTGGGCGGAGGTGCCCTCGACCAGTGCGTCTGACGCCTGTGTGGCCTAGAGCAGTTCGTGGGCTTCAGGATCACCAGCAGCGCGTCTCCGCTTAGGCAGACCTACCCAGCAGCCGATAGATCACTTATGGCCGAAGCGCGGGAGGGGCTCTCCGTGAGTGACGTGACATGGGGATCGGGGCAGTGGCTGAACTCCGATCAGAATCGCACAAGGTCGGAAACGGCGATTCTTCGTGTGACACGGAATCCTGCTCGCTGGCGAGACAGGCTCCGCTCCTACAAAGTCCTCGTCGACAGCGCCGTTGTAGGCGCGATTGGCAACGGAGAGACGGCGGACTTCAGTATCCCTGCGGGTCATCACGAAATCAGGATCAAGCTTGATTGGATGGGAAGCAACGTCCTGTCGCTTGACGCGGGGGCTGGCGAGGTAGCGCACTTTGAATGCCAGCCCGGAGGGTCCGCGATGACAGCTCTGTTCGGTGTGTTAGCCAGCCTGGGCAAGAAAGGGAGACCGTGGATCAAACTACATCGCGTCTCGGACGACGCGAGCGCGCCACCTCCACCCAGCCCGGTGTTCGCTCCGCCTTCAACATATTACCAATATCAGCAACCACCGCGGGTCAGCACCAACGGCTTTTCCATAGTTTCGTTAGTGATGGGCATCGTGTGGATCTTCGGTCTTGGTTCAATTTGCGCGCTGATCTTCGGCTATGTCGCAAGAGACGAAATTCATCGGTCTGCGGGCAGCCAAGGTGGGCGCGCAATGGCCACCGCCGGGATTGTGCTCGGCTGGGTCGGAGTTGCCAGTCTCATGCTCTTCATCATCGTGGGCGCAGTCGCCAGCGACAACCGTGCCAGGCCGACCACGACCGCAAAAAGCACCGAGGCAGCTGCACAGGCGTACCTCGCATTGACAAATCGGGTGGACAGTGCCTCAGCCACATTTGCAAGCGAGGCTGCACAGTGGAACAGCCAGACAACTGACTCTCAAGCGGAAAACGAGGCTCAACCCGTCATTTCTGCATTGCAGAATCTCAAGCAGAAGCTTCTCCACACGGCCTGGCCTTCTTCTGCTCAGCACGACGTCAACACATTGGCGTCTTCAGTGCCGCCCGTGGTCGGTGACTTACAGGCTCTTGCCAGCTTGAATCTTTCCGATGTCTCAACCTGGGAAGCGACATTTGGACGTGATGCCACAACGGTGAAGACTGCTGCCAATGTCGTGCGCCATGACCTTGGTCTTCCGATCTCGTCATCAGGGAGCGGGACAGCAGCCGGATCAAGTCTTCCGATCTCGTCATCAGGGAGCGGGACAGCAGCCGGGCAGAGCGACTCGGCATTGCCGGGAGCCAAGACGTCGCATCCCTCGTCGAGTGGCAACCCCACAGGCGGCCAGAGCGGCAGTGGCAGCAGTAGTGGGAGTGGTGCTGGGAGTGGTTCTGGAAGTGGTGGCCGGAGCGGCGGTGGGAGTGGTTCTGGAAGTGGTGGCCAGAGCGGTTCTGGGAGTGGATCGTGCTTTGGTTGCGTGACGATCACGACTGTCACATGGGGGTTCTACGCGACACCTGGTTCCTCCTTCCAAGGCGATTACGCCAACTGTCTTCCGGGCAACGCCACTATCGCTCCCAACGTTCAGGTCGTGGGTCCACCAGGCACGAATCCCACCAGGGACTTCACCGCCAGCGTGCAATTCGTCGCCGGCTGCACCCTCACCGACGGCAGCATCGTTCCCGACGACACGATGTACACAGTCGGTAAGGTCGAGCTGCAGGGCAGTAGTGGTCCCATCTCCGTCATCGGCACCGATCCAGCTGTCCCCTTCAATGTGACACCAAGAGCCCAGCAAGAACTGGTGGTGACCTTTCACGCCCTCGACGGCAACTACTACGACGGTCCGCTAACGATCGACGTGATCTTCGACTGAGTCGTCATGAGGAAGTCCACGCGCACAGCACCACGAATCGCCCTGGAAGAGTTGAGGACTTCTTCGCCCACAGGGGGGGTGAATTCGGCCCGATCATCCCTTCGAAAAGGACGACGGGCCGCGAGTATCTACTGACCCCAGTGCGATTCATCGAGCCGGTTGCTTGCGGCTGGCGCTGATCGATTCGGCCGCTGAGACACACTCGACGCTGCCGTCGTTCTCCCGCCAATTCGGCTCGCAGACCGGGGTCGTGTAGCGGCTCCTTGGTAGACCGGTGCCATCGACCCGACGTGCGCAATGTGACGAGGTCGGCCGGCCCGGCTGGCGGGGTACCCCCGCCCCATCCGCTGCTCGTTCCGCTACTCGTGCCACTGCTCGTGCCGCGCCTCGGCGGCAGCGCGCGGCACATGCCGGACACCTTGCACATCCCGGCGGGTGATCGCCAAATAGGCAACCAGCAAGAAGATGGCGACCGTGAGCCCCAGGGCGACGGTCCCGTCACCCCAGCCGAGACCTCCAACGTATTTGGGTTTTCCCATCCAGTCCGCGAGTGAAGCGCCAAGTGGTCGGGTGGCAACGTAAGCAAACCAGAAGGAGAGGATCGGGTTCCACCCGAACCGCCAGTAGCCGACGGCCGGGACAGTGATCATCCCGGCGAAGAGAAACCCGGAAGCCAGATACCCCAAATGGAAGGTCATCGCCGTCAAGTCTCCGACCGCTGTCCCCATGGCGAAGGTCGCCACGACGGCGACCCAGTAGAACGCTTCTCGACGAGGGGTGTCGATGCTGTGGATCGACAAGGTCTTCTCGGTCTTCTGCCAGCTGACGAACACCGCCAGTAGCACGGCGCCGTAGAGAATGCTCGACACCGGGTATGGGACACCAAAACCGACGTGCAGGACATCGGCGGCCATGGTGCCGAACACACCCACCCCGACCACCGCCAGCCAGTACGTCCACACCATGTAGCGGCGCATCGAGAACTGCAATGAAATGGCGACTACGAAGCCGATGAATCCGATCACGACGGCAGGCACGGGGTGAAGCCTGTGGACTAGGAAGTCGGACGTCGCTTCGCCCATCCCTGTGGACAGGGCCTTTATCACCCAGAAGTAGACCGTGATTTCGGGGACTCGGAGGGCGCCGCGAAGCGTCAGTCGTGTGAGGAGAGTGCGATCGATCACCGCAACAGTCTGTCGCGGCGGAAGATCCACCGGGGTGCGCCCCCGCAGCTTGGGGCCTAACAGGCAGGATCGGCTACGAATGTATTCCTTTTCGCATGAGCCGGGGCAATCCATGTCGATCGGTCCTTGTAACGGCGCAACACGCCGTGGTCGCATACAGAGCAAGACGGCTCGGGCGCCAGTTCCTCCCTGTCCCGTGACGCTCAGAACTCGCGATTCCTGCCGCCGGGTACAACCGGCGCAACGTGCGATCCAGTACGGGAGTCGTCTTTGTCCTTTGTCCCCGGCAGGTGCCGGCCAAGCGCGGGCCGAGACCCGGTGAATGAAGCCCACCTGAGGATGGTTCGCAATCCTCGACCATGGCCGTCGGAGCCGTGAATTCAGCGGATCGCAAGTACCCTCGGGCTGGCAGGCACCGACATCTCGTCCCAGGAGCGCCACATGAGCAAGGCCCGACTCGAGTCGTTCAGCGACGCCATCTTCGCCATCGCCATTACCGTGCTCGTGCTTAACATCGCCGGACCGACCAATTTCCACGATCTCGGTCATCAATTAGTGGACCGCGTGTCTGACTTCGCCGCCTACATCGTGAGTTTCGCCGTGATAGGCATCATGTGGCTCAACCATCATTTGCTCTTCTCGCACTTCTCCAACAGCGACCGCGGACTAGTGCTGTGCAACCTGGCCCTGATGCTCACCATCGCCTTCCTTCCCTATCCGACCAGTGTCTTCGGACGGGCCCTTGTCCAAGGCAGCGGCACCAAGGTGGCGGCTGTCTTCTACAGCGTCACCATGGCCGTAAATGCGTACATGTGGGCCGTCCTCTGGCTGTACGCATCGGTCAACCGTCGACTTCTCGTCCCGGCGTTCCCCGAATCGCAACGCGCGGTCGCCACGGTGCTGTTCACCGCTGGCACCGTCGCGTACACACTGGCGGTGGGTGTCGGCTTCTTGAGTCCTGTCGCGAGCCTGGCCCTCCAGGGAGCCTTTTGCCATCTACTACGCCCTAGACCCGGTATCGCGCCGAGCCTCCCGGGGAGCGTTACCGTCGGGGTCCGCGCCGGTGGACGCCGCGTCGCCGACAGAGTGATCCTCAGCTTGCCGGTCGAGCCCCTTCGCACCCACGTCGAA
>JBELAS010000269.1:0-2565 GCA_049508615.1 Acidimicrobiales bacterium | reverse complement strand
CGGCCTCGGTCAGTGCCACCAACAGCTCCAAGCACGAGCGGTCGCCGGTGGCGTCGACCACGGCTGCAACCGTCTCGGGGTCGTCGAGGTCGCGCCTTGTGGCTAGGTCGGCCAGCAGCAGATGGTTTCGCACCAGCGCGACGAGGACGTCCGTGTCGGCGGGGGCTAGGCCCATGCGCGCGGCGACCTTCGCCACCACCTCCACGCCCGCAGCTGTGTGGTCGCCCGGGTAACCCTTGCCGATGTCGTGGAGGAAGGCGCCTAGGAGCAGCAGGTCGGGCCGAGACACCCGCAACGCCAGTGGCGCCGCCCGCGCAGCGGCTTCGAGGAGGTGACGGTCGACGGTGAAGAGGTGATAAGCGTTTCGCTGGGGGCGGTTGCGCACCGTCTGCCATTCGGGGAGGAAGCGCTCGAGGAGGCCCTTCTGGTCGAGTGCCTCGAGGGCCGCTATCGCCGGCAGGCCGGCGGCAAGCACCCGCACCAGCGCCTCGCGCATCTCGGTGGGCCAGGTGCCACCGGGAGCGGGCGCCGACTCGGCGAGAGCCTCCAGGCTTGCTCGTCCTATGGGCAGGACGCGTTCGGCGGCGACGGCGGCCAGTCGCAGGGACAGGGTGAGGTCGTCCTCGACGGGTGCCCTGGTGTCGAGGACGACCTCTTCTCCGCCTTCTCCGTCGCGCGCGATCGCCACTCCTGGCTCGACCGCGCGCAGCGGACCCGGGTCGTGGTCCGTGCCGTGCCCGCCACGCAGGAACGCGCGTGCGGGGACTTGATCGTGCCAACCGTTGCCGGCGCCGCTCGTGCCGGCTGCGGTCACATGGCGGGGGCGTGCAGCGCGATCCACCGTGCGGCCGCGGCGCCTCAACCACGGTCGCCGCGTTTCGGGCCGGCTCCACAGCGATCGTCGACGCCACGCGTCGTCTGTTGCCCAGGCGATCGCACGACCCGCCTCGGCGATGGCCGCCATGAGCGCGTCCGCATCGCCGTAGCCGAGGGCGGCGGCAACCTGGTCCTGCTCTTGGAGCAGGAGGCGATCGGTGGCCCGCCCAGTCAACCGGTGTAGCTCGACTCGCGCCGCGGTGAGCACCTCTCCTGCCTCTTTCAAGGCGGAAAGGTCCACGTGCTCGCCCAGTGCCGGCACGGCCACGGCCGCTGCGTGGACCGCGTGGATGTCTCGCAGTCCGCCGTGGGCTTCCTTCAGGTCGGGCTCGAGCAAGAACGCCACGTCTCCGCGCGCACTATGCCGTTCGGCGACATGATCTGCGAGGACCGGGAGCCAGTGAGAGGCGCGCCGGCGCCATAGGTCACGCGCCTGCCCGAGCAGCGGAGCCACGACCGATTCATCGCCGGCCACCCAGCGGCCGTCCAAGAGCCCGAGCTGGGCGCGCAGGTCGGAGCGGGCGACCTCGAGGACCTCGGCCGGGCGGCGTACGGAATGGTCGAGCCGGATCCCCTCGTCCCACACCGGGTACCACACCGCGTCGGCCAGAGACCCGACGTCGCGGCGCGACTCGTGGACGAGAACGACGTCGAGATCGCTGTAGGGGCAAAGCTCACCACGCCCGTAGCCGCCGACAGCCACCAGGGCCACGCCACTCGAGTCGTCGCCCGCGGCTGCAGACAGAAGGTCAACCAGCCACTCGTCGGCAGCTGCGGCGAGCGCGTGGCAAAAAGCCGCACCTTGCAGGTCGGAGTGCTCGAGCAGCACCTGGCGCGACGAGCGTAATGACACATGCGACGGTATCACTCTGTTGTCGGCGCCTTCGGCGTCCCGGGTTGGGCCGCATCGCTCCACCCTGACGACGGGCCCGTTGAGAGGACCCCCACCGGTCCCGCTCTGCTCCAAACGGGGAGGGCCCTGCCTTGCCGTTGGCCGTGTGGCTCGCGAACCGCGACGACCTCCGCTCTTCGCCGAGCTGAACAGGCGGCGAATGCGATGCTCGACCCGGACGCTATCTGCAACCCCGGAGTGCTTGTCGCGGCTCTGCGTCGAGACGATGAGCGCGTAGGGATTCCACCCGGGTGGGCGTAGCATGTGGATGAGAGGCCGGTACCCGCCGGCTGCTTCGGGACCACCGGAGCTGCAGATGACACGGAGGACGCCATGAGCACGATCGAGCGCAAGCGATCAGGAGGGTTGAGCATGCTCGACACCGTGCTCGTCACCGCGGGGGTGGTGGGTGGCGTGCTCGTGGTACTGACACTCGTCGCCGCCCTTAGCCACCTGGTTGTCCTCGTTTTCAAGGTGGTGGTCCTCGTGGTCGTGATCGCCGTGGTCGTGCGTCTCGTCCACCTGTTAACCCGCGGGCGCAGCTGACCTTCAGAGGCGCAGCCGGTCTTCGGAGGCGCCTGGCTCGGTACATAGTGAGCTGACGAGCGTGGGACGAGAGCCGCCGGCAGCTGGGCCTGTTGGCGACGGGTCGTTGTGCCCACTCGGCTCGGTTCGCGGTACTCCTCAGGCGTGAAGGAGCTCCTCGTAGAGCTCGATGTGGTCCGCCACCATGCGCTTCGTGGAGAAGTAGCCCTCGATCGAGGCTCGGCAATCCTCCCTTCGCAGCTCGTCGACGC
>JBELAS010000268.1:0-2579 GCA_049508615.1 Acidimicrobiales bacterium | reverse complement strand
CTTGCCAGTCCAATCTCATCTCGATCGACGGCACACCGGTCAGTGTCAGCGTCGTGGGGCCGACGAACACCGCCCTCGACAACGGCGAGGTCTCGATCGTGCCGTGCGGTAGCGATACAGCCGGAATCACCCTCGGTCCGGGCGATCACGTCGTCGAGACCGCTCTCGGGCACACGCCGCTCACGGGGTGGAACGTCGACCAGCTCACCCTCGACTCGGCTCCAGGTGGCGGACCCGCACCAGCCGCACCGTTCGACTCGCTCCCGGCCACGCAACCCGGGCCCACTCCCACAGTGACCGTGACGCGACAGACCCCCACCAGCGAGCAGCTCGAGGTCACAGGAGCCACCGCACCGTTCGAGCTCGTTCTGGGGCAGAGCGAGAACTCCGGCTGGAAGGTCGTCGCCACACCGGCAAGCCCCGCAGGCATCCGCTCCGGTGCCGACGCCGCCAGCATCGACCTCGGGTCACCGCAGCTGGTGGACGGGTTCGCGAACGGTTGGCAAGTAACCGCCGTCGATCTCCGCGCGCTCGGCGCGAGCGGCCGCCAGGGCTTCACGGTGTCGCTCGAGTGGACTCCCCAGCAGCAGGTGTGGGTGGCACTGGTCGTCTCGGCGATTGCCATCGTGCTTTGCATCGCGTTGGCACTGCTGCCGGAGCGCCTGCTGCTCCGGCGCGCTCGGCGCCGTGCATCGGGAGGCTCGGGTGACCCCGAGCACGACCCTGGGGTCTCTCCGCCTGTGGCGGCGCAGGGTCATCGATCGGAAACAGCTCGCGTGCCGGAGCGCGACCCTGTCCTGTGGTCTCCATTGACGCCTCTCACCACAGCGGACGGGCGGGTGCGCACCTGGGTCATCGCGGTCGTCTCCGTCCTCACGGGCCTCGTGGCAGGTGCGATCACCTCTCCCTTCGTCGGCGCCGCCGCAGCTGTGGCCACCGCCGGCGCGCTCACGGTTCGGTGGCTTCGCGGGATCCTCACTCTCACCACGGTCGGGTTGCTCTTGGCGGCCGCTGCGAGCGTCGTCGTCGGGCAAGCGCTGCACGCCGTCCCCGAGAGCTCCAACTGGCCCCCCGCCTACGACTCCGCGGGCCTGCTGGTATGGATGGCAGTCGTCGCACTCGGAGCAGACGCCGTGGCGTCCACGACGCGCCGATTGCACTCGAGGCTCTCCGATGAGGAGCTCTCCCGTCCGCTCGACCCGGACTCCACCTAGAAGGACTCGGATTAGAGGGACTCGGGTCAGGCGCGACCAGTGGCCTCGCCCAGGAGGACCCGCAACGTCGAGCTGGCGGTCGCGTCCCATGTGAGCGAGCGGGCGTACTCCTCTGCTGCGCGCCCGAGACGGTTCCGCAGCGACTCGTCGCCCAGAAGGCGCTTGAAGGCGTCGACCAGACCCTCCATACCCTCAGCCAGGAGCCCCGTCGTTTCGTCGATCACTGCGTCACGATGACCCGCGATGCTGGTCGCCACGCCGGGCGTCCCACAGGCAGCCGCCTCGGTAAGTGTCATGCCCCAGCCCTCGCGCAACGAGGTGGCCGCAACGACCCAGGCACGGCGGTACCACTCCTTCACGTCGTCGTCGGTGAGCCGGCCGGGCAACTGCAGCCACTTCTCGGCGCCGACCCGCTTACGTATCGCTTCCAGGCGATCGCGTTCGTATCCCTCCCCGATGATCACCGCCTCCAGATCGGGAAACATCTCTCGAACGCGCGCGAGCGATTCGATCAGAAGGTCGAAACGCTTCACCGGTACCAATCGACCGACCGCCACCACCAGGGGAACCCGAGAACGCCTGCCCCCCGGTATGAAGCGAGGGTCCACACCCGGAGGGACAACGGTCACCTGGTGCCCGGGGATCCGCAGCATGGAGACGATCTCCTCACGCGATGACTGCGAGAGGGTGACGATCCTGCTCCGGCGGTACAACACCGGAGCGATCGTGGACTCGATGCTGCGCCCCAGCGCCGCCAATGACGAAGGCAGGGCCATCCTCCACATCTCGGCGTGCACGTGGTGGAGGAAGACGATCCTCGGCCCGTGGAACCACAATGGTGAGAAGAACGGCATCCCGTTCCACACCTCGACCACTGCATCCGCATTGCTGGCCGAACGTATGCCCTCCCACGCGACCGCGGGGAACACACCGTAGCGACCGTGGCGGCGTACCGCGTGGTATCCCGATCGCTCGACGGCAGTCGGTTGCGCTGGCACCGCCGACGTACGGAAGGCGACGTCGAGTCCGGCGGCCGCCCAGCGCGACGCGATCCTGTGCGAATGCAGCTCGGACCCACCGGCCTCCGGGTCGTCGAGGTCCCGCCACGCGACGATCTCGATCCGACGGATACCGACACCGATAGCCAGGCTCGCGAGCTCGTCGCAGCTCGCGGTTCGCCCGGAGCTGGCGATGCCAGAGACGCTTCCGTCACCGGCCCCGGCGCGTCCGTGGTCTCGTTCGGGTTCCCCAGCTTGCCTCGCCGCAATGACGGTGCTCACGCTGCCACACTCTTTGCGGGTGATGGCGAGCAGGCTGCTTTCCTCACCGGTTCGCTCGCCTGCGGTCGGCTCATGTCGCCAGCCG
>JBELAS010000267.1:0-2581 GCA_049508615.1 Acidimicrobiales bacterium | reverse complement strand
CGTGGTCGGAACAAATAGAAAGATCGATATGTGTGCACCGTTGTATCGGGCCAGTTGATTCCTGCACCATCACCTGACCCTAGCCATTGGTCACTCGACACGTCCGGTACGTGCTGCTTGCGAGCGTCAGGTGAGAGGCCGTGACCGCCCGTATCCACGACCTGCCGGGATACTGCTCGGCCCAGCCTTGGCAAGGCCGTGATCCTCCCGGCAGTATCGGGCGGACACCAGGCGCTCGCGGTGGATACTAAAGACATGCAGGTGGTGATGACGGTGAGTCTGACGGCGGCCTTGGTCTTCGCGGCGGGGGCGCTGGGCGTCTACATCGAACGCAAGACGATTCATAAGTACCTCGTCCCCAGCCACCCATCAGCCGCCTACATCGCCGCAAGGCGACGGATGCTCAGGTTCCTCATTGGATACGTAGGCGTCCTCCTGGTGGTTGGTGGTATCACCTGGGGAGCCAGTGGCAGTGTGGTTGCTGCGGGCGCTCTCGTGTTCGGACTAATGGTGGTCGGACAGGTCACAGAGCTCATTATCCGCGGTGAGATGTATCGACGAGCAGATAGGAAACGGGGCTGAGCGCCCCACCCGATACGTGCCGTGTGCGTGCGAGGTAAGCCAGCGCCCCCCCAGGCGAGAATGATGCTCCTCATCAATACCAGGTCGGGCGTGGTGTCCAAACCTGTTCCTCGGCGATAACCGAAGGGGCGCATCGCCGGCATTCCCGGAGCGCTTAGCTGACAGCTAACGTTCGTCTCCAACCGCAGGCTGGTGGAAAGGGTGAGGACCTTGAACGAAGGTGAACCAATCTCGTATCTGGCGCTAGAGGTGGGGACACCCGTTCTCAGCTCGACCGGAAAGGAGTTCGGCACAGTTCACCACGTGCTGCAACTCCCGGAGTTCGACCTTTTCGACGGGATCTCGGTGAAGACGAGTCACGGCCTGCGGTTTGTCGATCGTGACCAGATCACGGAGATCACCGCGACCATGGTGCGATGCTCCCTGTCTGACGCCGAGGCCGAAGCACTACCGGCACCTGAAGGCCCGCCCGTCGTTGAAGTGGACGTCGCTCACGATGAGGGTCCGTCCCTGACGGCTCGGCTGGGCCGACTGTTCGGGCGTCCCCACTGGAAGAACATCGATGAGTAGCCACTCGGGTACCAATGAGGCTGCACGATAAGTGATGCCGTCCTGCTCGGGGCGGCTTCCGACATGACCGGCTCGGAAACGACGCCCACGTAGATATCCGGTCGGCTGCTTGTCGCTGACCAGGGACTCGGTGATAACCGAGGGGCCGCAACACCGGCATTCTCGCCTGATCTGTGGGAGTCGTTGCCACTGCGGAGGGCCGGGATTATGCGCCTCAGTCGTTGATGGCCTCAACGCCGAGGCGCTCAAGCTCCTCGAGGTGGTTGCGCATGCCTTGCAGCACCTCTGGGGGATGCGGCTCCCACTCCAAGATCTCGCCAACCACCCGCAGCGGTTGCCGGGTGCGGTAAGACTTCGTCGGATTGCCCGGAAACTTCTTGTCCGTCAGGTTGGGGTCGTCTTCGATTGGGCCGGTCGGTTCTACCCGGTAGATCCGGCCTGGCCCCTCGCCTATCGCTAGTTCCGCGCCCCACGTGGCCGCATCCAATGTCGCGGTCAAGTAGATGTAGTTCGCCTTCTTTCCCGCACCAAAGTTGGAACGGTACTCCGGTTGCAGCAAGTCGCCCGGCCTCAGGTCAGCCTTGGTGCCGTGGTAGAAGGGCCCGGGATCCTGGACCGCGGGCGGCGTCGGTTCGTTCTCTATCACGCTCCGCTCCTGAGGTTGGGGTTGACACCCTACGCCATGACCGGCACAGCGCCGACGAGCGCCGTCGGATCGGGCTCAGTCCGACCGGCGCATAATCGCGATTCCCGGTCGAACTTGTGTATCCAACTGGCCCGGTCTTAACGTGCCGATCCATCACCCCGTAACCAAGGTGTTCTTCCGATCATGGCCATTCGGGATCGATCCGGCTGAGTGATTGCGCGCAGGTTCAGTCGCGGGCGATCATCCGATGACGTAGTCAACACCGGCAATACCGTGCGGTCGAGTCGCTCAGAGGCCGGTGCCGAGCTGGGCCGAAAGTCGACGCCGGGACGACGGCTCCACAAGGAGTGGGGTGTCGTGCCGTTGTCCGTCGAGTGAGGAGCTGTTCACCAATAACGGCCTTGGTGACTCCGAAGACGACAGGGCATGATTAGTGGGGTGCAACCGTCTCGATCCACCACAGATCCCAGCGAGAGCACGATCGTCGTAAAGACCCACGTCCACCCATTGGCTCTTCCGATGATCCTGGGCTACACGCCTATTGTTATTGTCGACGGTAGCCGGTCCATATTGTCGTGGGGTGAGCACAGCTTCTCGGTCTCTCCGGGTACGCACGAAGTGAAAGTGTCGCTCGGAGACCAATTCTTCCGAAAGCTGTCAGCAGCACGCGTGACGGTGGAGATTTCGCAGGGCCAGACGATTCACGTGGACTACAGAGCGCCTTTAATTGTTTTCGCAGACGGCAAGATCAAGGTCTCATGAGATTTCCATCTAGCTGCAGCA
>JBELAS010000266.1:0-2589 GCA_049508615.1 Acidimicrobiales bacterium | reverse complement strand
GCTCGTCGAGGGCGAAGGTGCCGTCGGGCAGTAGTCGGCCGAGAAGCGTGTCGGACAGCGCTCGAGGCTGCTCGTGGATCTCCTTCCCCATGAAGTCGGGGTGACCGCCCTTCTCCGCTGCTTCGAGATCCCAATTCACCTGCAACACGGAGGCCTCGACCTCCTTGCCCGCCAGTGTGGTCACTCGCATCGAACCGGGTCGCAATTCGACGACCTGGTCATCCTCCAGAGCCCAGAGGCGGCGCGTGCGACCGAGCAGGGCAGGGATGTCAGAGGCGAGCAGTGCCTCGCCGGCCACTTCACCCTCAGGGTCACCGTCGGCCATCCCGATCACCAGAGGTGAGACCCGGCGGGCCGCGACGATCGTCCCCGGTTCACCCGCGCACACCACGGCCAGAGCAAACGTACCGCTCACTTCGCGCAACGTCGCCCGGACTGCGTCCGCCAGCGAAACTCCGGTGGCGAGCTCCTCCTCGATCAGATGGACGAGCACCTCGGTGTCGGTATCCGAGGTACGTACATGACCGTCGGAGGCAAGCCGCACCGTCAGTTCGCGCCAGTTCTCGATGATGCCGTTGTGCACGACCGCCACCCGGCCCGAGCAGTCCATGATCGGGTGGGCATTTTCCTCCGTCGGATGTCCATGGGTGGCCCAACGTGTGTGGCCGATCCCGGTGAGCGCCTCGCGCGCGTCGGGAGCGCCGTCCACGATCTTTCGCAGGTCCTCCAGGGACCGGGTCCCGGTGGCGGCGCGCGCGCGCCAAAGGTTGCCCTCAGCCTGGAGGGCCACCCCCGCGGAGTCGTAACCGCGGTACTCGAGGCGGGCGAGGCCGTCTAGCAGGACCTCGGTGACGCGCCCCTGGCCGGTGGCCCCGATGATGCCGCACATCGCCTCAGGCTACGGCACCGCCGCCGGGGAAGCGGCACCGGGCCCGTTCGCTGATCTTCAACGTACGGCTCATCGAGTTGTCGGCCGGGTCCCTGCCCGGCCGGCCAGCCTGCGATCGTCGGCGGCGGCCTTCTCCACCGCGTGGCACAGCCGCTCGACTGCGACACGTGCAGCCTGCTCCTCGGTCGCCTCCACCATGACCCTGACCAGAGGCTCCGTGCCACTCACACGCAGCAGGACCCGGCCCTTTCCTCCCAGTGACTCCTCCACGGCCGACAGTGTCTCACGCACCTCGTCGGCCGCCACCGCTGAATGAGGATCCGCCACGGCCACGTTGACGAGCACCTGGGGTACGCGACGCATGGCACCGCTCACCAAGTCTGCCAAGGGTCGCCCCGAACGGTGCACGAGGTCGAGAAGGAGCAGGGCGGTGAGCACGCCGTCGCCGGTGGTGGCCAGCTCGCGAAAGACGACGTGCCCCGACTGCTCGCCGCCCAGGGCCAGGTCGCCGTAGTCGAGAGCCTCGAGGATATGGCGGTCACCCACCGGAGTCTCGAGCACTGCGATGCCGCGCTCTGCCATGGCCCGATGGAATCCAAGATTGGACATCACCGTGACCACCACGGTGTCGCCCGCCAGCTTCCCGCGCCGAGCAAGGTCCGAAGCAAAGAGCGCGAGCATCTCGTCCCCGGTCGCTACTGCGCCCGTGTGGTCCACGGGCAAGAGGCGGTCCGCATCCCCGTCCAGGGCCAGGCCCACCTCCGCGCGGCGCGCGACCACCTCGGCGGCAAGCGCTTCGGGATGTGTCGAACCACAGCCGTCGTTGATGTTCGTCCCGTCTGGCTCGCAGGCAATGGCATGCACCTGTGCACCTACGCTCCGCAACGCCGCGGGGGCAACCGAGGAGGCGGCGCCGTTCGCGCAGTCCACCACCACATGCAAACCGGCGAGGTCACGACCCTCGAGGACACCGACCACGTGATCGACATACTCCTGCGTGGCCTCCGGCTCCCGGCGGAGGCACCCGACCCCGGCTCCCGTCGGCCGCTCGAACACTTCGGGATCCTCGAGGAACTTCTCGAGCTCCTCCTCGATGGCGGCCTCGGTCGATGAAGGAACCTTCAGCCCACCGGGGGCGAAGATCTTGATTCCGTTGTCATCGAAGGGGTTGTGCGAGGCGGAAACGACCGCCGCAGGGACCCCCCGGACGGCAGAGAGCCAGGCGACGCCAGGCGTGGGAAGCACTCCCACGTCGACCACGTCCACGCCCTCGCTGGCAAGCCCCGCCGACATCGCAGCCTGCAACAACGGGCCCGAACGCCTGGTGTCACGGCCGATGATGAAGCAGGGAGCTGGTAGCGCCCGGGCGGCGGCCCTTCCTAGCGCGAGGACCAATTCCGCACCTAGCTGCGCGTTGGCAACCCCCCGGACGCCGTCGGTGCCGAAACGAACGTGCACCTCGAGCTACCGCTTCGAATACTGAGGTGCTTTACGGGCTTTCTTCAGGCCGTACTTCTTGCTCTCCTTCTCGCGCGCATCGCGTGTAAGAAGCCCGGCCTTCTTGAGGGTCGGGCGCAGCCCGGTATCCAGTTCAACTATCGACCGAGCGATGCCCAGGCGAAGCGCCCCGGCCTGGCCTGTAAGACCCCCGCCGTCGATGGTGGCATCGATGTCGTAGCTCTCGGAGCGGTTCGTCAACC
>JBELAS010000265.1:0-2653 GCA_049508615.1 Acidimicrobiales bacterium | reverse complement strand
CGGTCGTGTCCTGTGCGCTGCTGCGGTGCTCGCTCATCGCTCGTGTCCCCGTCCTCTCGTTTCTTGCTGTTGTCACTCTTGTCCTCGCCAGGCTCCTGCCCCGGTCCCGCCGTCACGGCTCCAATGAAAAACCCCCTGGCCACTCGGCTCAGGGGGGTGCGACGGCGAGCGCGATCGAGCACTCGCCGTCAGGTAAGAAGCAGGCCCTCGACGAACAGACGCTCACCCATCGGGTCAATGCTGGCAAACGAAAGCCTCCGGGTCAAACGGTACCGGCCCGGTCCGCCTCACTCGAGCCAGGACCCCGGGGAACTTCGCGTCCGTTCGCCTCGTCTGACCAGGGTGTCGGGACAACGAGAGAGCCACGGGGAGACACCCATGAGACGCAGGTTCACAGACCGGGCACGAAGAAGGTCCCGTATCGCCGCGGTGAGCGTCGTCGTCCTCGTCGGCGCCGCGGTAGGGGGACGTGCGCTGTTGGGCACGCAGGACGCGAGGGACTCGTCGCCCGCCGTGCCTGCGGTCTCGTCGGGCACGTCGGGTCCTTCGGGTCACGGCACATCGGACAAAGGCACCGGACAAACGGCTCGGGGCGCAACCTCAGGTTCGGGCTCGCCCTCCTCCACGCCCAACTCCATTCCCACAAGTCAGGTTCAGCCAGTGGGCCCCGACGTCGTACGCACGGCCACGGTGGACCTACAGGTGACCAAGGGGGTGATCGCCAGACAGATGTCGGAGATCGCGGAGCTCGCCGCCACCGACGGCGGGTACGTGGACAGCTCGTCGATGTCGGGTGGCACCGCACGATCAGCACCGGTGTTCGGCCACCTCGTCATCCGGGTACCGGCCACCTACTTCGACGACGTCCTCACACGGCTGGCGACCTTCGGCAACGTGAGCGCGCAGCAAACAAGCGGCCAGGACGTCACCGGTCAGGTGGCCGAGAACGCTGCGACGATCACCGTTCTGCAACAGGAGGTGAACCTCCTTCAGAGCAAGCTGTCACAGGCCACGGACATCAATACGTTCCTGCAGATCGAAGGGCAGCTGGCGCCGGTCCAGCAGCAGCTCCAGCAGCTCCAGTCCCAGCAGACGGTTCTCCAGAGCTCGGTGGCGCTGGCAACGGTGACCGTCGGTCTGGCCGCCCCGGGAGCGCCGATCGCCCCGGGCCCCCAGGCTCGCCCGAAGACCAACGCGGCCAGGGCGGCGTGGCACTACGCCAGCCACAACACCCTGGTCGTCTTGGACGGCATCGCCGTCGCCGGAGGGTGGGCGCTTCCGCTGTTGGTGCTCGCCGGTCTCGGGTGGTTGATCGTCACGCGGGTGCTGCGCCGCGGACGGCCCGGGGTGACGCCGGCCTGAATCCTCTACGATCGGCACCATGCGCAAGGTGGTGCGGAAGCTGATCCGGCTGGTGCTCCTCGCCGGCGTCGTGAGCGGTCTCGTCGCCGGCAAGCGCGCCGTCATGGGTCGTCTTTCGGGGGCGCCGGGCACGAGCGCCGACACACGCACGAGCAGCTACGACTCGTGGCCCCCCGTACCTCGTGCACCGGGCCGCGACACGAGCTCCGCCTGAGGGCAGGCCCGACGTGACGAGCCGAGGAGCTCTCCGCTCTGCGGCTCTTCAGGTCGTGGTCCTCGCCAAGAGCTTGCAGCCGTTCGTCGTGGTGACCGCCACCACGCTCTTTCCGGCCGCAAGCGAGGACGCCTGAGGCCAGAACTCCATCACAAGAGCCGCACGACCGCGGTAGCTGGCTGTCGCCACGATCCCCGGGCCGTAGTCACCGCCGCGCACGGCTTTGCGAGTGGTTGCCACGCAGCGCGCAAATTTCGACGCGGCCTCGGCACTGCTGAATGACGAGCGCGACTGCCCCGACGACGGCCCCGACGACGGCTCCACCGTCTCGACCTTGTTCAGCTGCGCCACGACCTGCTCCACCGAGCTCACACGACCGAGGGATGGCAGCGCTGCCTTCTCGCGGTCTTCCAAAGGCCCTGCGCTGAGACCGGCGCCGGACGGGACCTGCGTGGTCCCGGCGCTCTGCCCGGTACTCGAGCTGGCGCTCGGGCTGGAAGCGGCGTGCGAAGAAACGGCCGAGGTCGAGGAGCTACGAGCCGACAAAGCCAGGGGCACGGCCACCCCCAGGACCACCACGGCCGCGGCGGCGCCGGCGAGGACCTGCGGGCGGCGGTACCAACGCGTGGGCATGGCGCGCACACCCGGCACCGACGGGTCGTGATCGGGCGAAGGCGTCGTCGACGACGATTCGGACTCGCCCTCGACTACGGCGAGATCGTCCTCGTTCGACCCGGCGCGCAATGCGACCGCGACAGCCTGCGCCTTCAACTCCGGCGAGACGGGAGCGACGGGGAGGCCGACCAGGTGGCTGGCGGATCGCAGAGCCGCAAGGCGGTCGCGGCACCTTCCACAGCGCGCAAGGTGGTCCTCCAGCTCGGGCGCGCCCGCAGGTGCCACGTCCTCGACTCCGTCGAGGTGGGCGGACAAACGCTCGTCGCTCGGGTGCGGTCCGGTCATGGGCAAGGTCGAAGGCCAGTCATGTAGCGATCTCTTCGGTCCCCCGTCGTGTTTTGACGTTCGCGGGCCTCGTGGGGTTCCCGGGCTCCTCGAGGAGGTCTGCGAGAGCGGCACGGC
>JBELAS010000264.1:0-2678 GCA_049508615.1 Acidimicrobiales bacterium | reverse complement strand
CATGCGGAGGCAATCTTCCCAGAAGGGGAAGCCCCGGAGGTCCCGGAAAATCTGACTCATCGTGTCGACAATTGCCTCTTGACCCGTTACACTCGTTGGCAGCAAGCCAATAGGACTATTTCCGGGGCTGATGGTGCCCCACGCTCAATCCAGGAGGAGACATGGCCGTACGTCTGGGCGACATCGCCCCCGATTTCACCGCCGAGACGACCGAGGGGACCGTGAACTTCCACGAGTGGCTCGGCGACTCGTGGGGCATCTTGTTCTCGCACCCGAAGGACTTCACCCCGGTCTGCACCACCGAGCTGGGTGCCTTCGCCAAAGCCAAGGGCGAGTTCGACAAGCGGAACACGAAGCTGATCGGCCTCTCCGTCGACTCGATCGAGTCCCACAACTCATGGGACGAGGACATAGCCGAGACTCAGGGCCAGGCGGTCAACTTCCCACTGATCGGCGACGCCAACCGCAAGGTGGCGGACCTCTACGACATGATCCACCCGAACGCCAACGACACCCTGACTGTTCGCTCGGTCTTCGTCATCGGTTCCGACAAGAAGGTGAAGTTGATCATCACCTACCCGGCGTCCACAGGCCGAAACGTCGACGAGGTCATCCGCGTTCTCGACTCGTTGCAGCTGACCGCGGGCTACTCGGTTGCGACTCCAGTCAACTGGAAGGACGGGGACGACGTCATCGTCGCCCCGGCCCTGTCCGACGAGGATGCCGAGAAGAAGTTCCCCAAGGGCTTCAAGACTGTGAAGCCCTACCTGCGGGTGACCCCCCAGCCGAACAAGTAGCGCCAGCGCCTACAGGTGCAGAGAGACGGCCGGTCGGGTGGTCCCGGCCGGCCGTTCACACCGTCTCGACGCCAGCTGTCACGAACCTGGTACCGGGCCGTGATCCCTGTCGATCTCGAGGGGAACACTCAGACGGGCCTTGGGGCTTGGCACCTTCATCGGTGGGTTTCCCGGGTCGGCTCCCGTCGTCTGCGACGCCGAGCATCGGTCAGTGAAGGTGGTGTCCAGCCCGCGTCACTGGGGTCGACTGTGACTCCAGGCGGAACGATTGCATCGATCCTGTCGAGGATGTCGTCGGACAGCGCTACCTCCGGCGCGCCCACGACGCCGAGAAGATGTTCCATGGTCCGTGGGCCGATGATCGCCGAGGTCACCGACGGGTGCGTGAGCACAAAGGCGATCGCAAGATGGGCGAGAGGCACGCCGACATCGGTGGACAGCGTAGACAGTGCCTCGATCGCCTCTAGCTTGGCCGCCACTTCGGGTTGGGAAGGGTCGAAGCGCGTGGGGACGCGGCTGGCCCGCCCGCTCTGGGGGATAGGGGAGTCCTTGCGGTAACGGCCTGTGAGCCAGCCGCCGTTGAGCGGGCTCCACACAATGACTCCCATCCCGAAATGCCCGCACGTGGGAAGCACAGCGGCCTCCACGCCTCGGGCGAGGATCGAGTAGGGGGGCTGCTCGCACTCGAATCGTTCCCGTCCGCGGCGCTCCGCCACCCACTGTGACTCCACGATCTGCTCAGCAGGGAACGTCGAGCAACCGATGGCGCGCACCTTTCCCTGGTGTACCAGATCGGAGAGGGCCCCGAGAGTGTCGTCGATGTCGCACGAGGAATCAGGCCTGTGGACCTGGTACAGGTCGATCCAATCGGTATGTAGCCGGCGCAAGCTGTTCTCTACCTCCCGGACGATCCAGCGCCTGGAGTTGCCGGCCATGTTGCGATCCGCGCCCATGGGGGCGTGAAACTTGGTCGCGAGGATGATCCCGTCACGCCTACCGCCGGCAAGTGCCTTTGCGACGATCTCCTCGGATTCCCCACCTGAGTAGACGTCGGCGGTATCGATGAAGTTGATGCCTGCATCGATGGCGGCGTGCACCATGCGCACGCAGTCGTCGTGATCGGAGTTACCCCACGAGCCGAGCATCATCGCCCCCAGACAAAGCGGTGACACGTGCATGCCTGTTCGACCCAATGTGCGCAGCTCCATCAGCGTGCTCCTCCTCTCTAGAGCAGTTTCTTGCGCTTGTTACCCGTCTTGGTGCGGCTCGGAGGAGCCGGGTGTGTCGGAGGAGCCGGCCGGAGAGGATGACGCGGGTGGTCCTCCTTGCGAAGTGGGCGCAGGTGCCCGCGAGGGAAACGCCGACGCGTCCGGTCCCGCAGCGGAAGGCGTCGAGAAGATCGTCCTCCGGTAGTACGCGAGCTCCGCAACCGACTCGCGGATGTCGTCGAGCGCCCTGTGTGTCGTCTTCTTGCCCGGAGCCCCGCTGAACGCGCCCGGGTACCACCTGCGACACAACTCCTTCACGGTCGAAACGTCGACGGACCTGTAGTGCAGCCAGTTCTCGATCTCAGGGAGCTGCACTGCGAGGAACCGGCGGTCAGTCCCAATCGAGTTCCCGCAAAGGGGGACGGTTCCCGGCCGGGGAACGTGAGCTTTGATGAACTCGAGCGTCTGCCGTCCGGCGTCCTCCAACGTCAACGTGGAGGCGGCTATGGCCGCCAGAAGGCCGGATCGTGTGTGCATTTCCCTCACGACTGGTTCCATAGCGGCTAACCGGTCGGCATCGGCGTGGACCACCAGGTCCGGTCCCTCTGCGAGCACGTTCAGACAGTCGTCGGTCGTCAAGGTCGCTATCTCGACAATCGTGTGGCGGCTCGGA
>JBELAS010000263.1:0-2696 GCA_049508615.1 Acidimicrobiales bacterium | reverse complement strand
GCCGGCGGCTCCTCGGCCGCCGGCGCTCGTTCCTTCAACCGTGTGTGCTCGTCAATAGCTTGTCCCGGCGGGCGGTGACAGCGTGAAGGAGAAGGTCTGGCCGGGACCGGGGAACAGCAGGTTCAAGATCAGGGTGAGCAACTTTGTCTGCCGCGTCGACAAGACCCGAGCGTGGAGGCATCCAGCCGAGGCATAATGGTCATCTGACCACGGTAGGAGGTCTCAGGCACCGGAAGCGAGCCTGCCCTGCCCTACTGGCTCGGCATGAAGCCCCAAGACCCTGCGGGGACCGAAAACCCCGACCGAGACCTCCACCGGGTTTCGAGGCGGAGATGAGTTCAGTCGCCGCTCTCGTACTTGAACGACAGCTTCACCTTGGCCCGGTATGCCGCGACTCGGCCGCCCTCGATGTGCATATCGAGCTCGGAGACCTCAGCGACGCGAAGATCGCGAAGTGACTGGCCAGCTTGCTTGACGGCGGCTTCTGCTGCCTTTTCCCAGGACTCGGTACTCGATCCAACCAATTCGACGATCTTGTAGACACTCTCGGCCATTTTCGGACTCCCTTCTCGGCCCAGCAAAACCACAAACAGGGGCTTCTATACCACCCCAAATCTCCATGTGCCACGATGCGCACAAAGATGACCGCGCCAACCCCTCACGCGTATGGTCGAATCGCCAAACATGACATGTCCGAGGCGACCGACGGTCCCATCGACCGGCCTCCTGTCATCGATGTACGGCGCAGATGCCCTATGGCGCAGATGCCATCGCCACCAGCTTATGCAACGAAGAGGACCTTGCGTTGGTGCTTCAGGCTCCCCAGGCGACGGACGACCTCCTCCACGCTCAGATCGTCGCGCCCACGGACCCGCGACGCGAGGACGTCTAGCCGCACCACCTCGCGGCTGCGCAGCCGCACCTGTTCGGCCTTAGGTCGCCCCCTGAGGGCTCGATTGAACGCTGCGTTCGCTGCACGAGCGCTGTCAAGCTCGAGAATCCCCGCGATGCCGACAAATGACCGATTCTGATCGCGCAGTACCAGGGCTTGCTCGTCACGACTCATCTCTGTGGTCATAGTTCCTCACTCTTCCAAGAACACGGCTTTGCGGGCGATAAGGTGGCCGGGACCTGGTCCGCACTCGTCAAGGTACCGCATCCACCGCGGTTGGTTCCTGCCTCGGCATCGAATGTGGCGCTGAACTACCACCAGGTCTCGAGCGCTGGAACCGCAGTCGAGCGCTGGAACCCGCAGCAGACGAGAGCCGAATCTTCATGGCCGGGTCCTTTCGCTGCTCCTCGGACAATTTGGCGATCGGCGACAGCCGAGTCTGATGTCGGAGCGCACCTTATCCTGGTTTCAGAAGACTAGCAAGTGACTTCTAGAAAGAACGGGCTATACTTTTGTCCCATGGCGGAGTGGAGTTTCCTCACCAACCATGCCCGAGCCCTCGTCTGCATCGCCCACGACCCCGGGGTGCGCCTACGTGACATCGCCACCACGCTGGGTATCACCGAACG
The DNA here is from genome assembly GCA_049508615.1 of Acidimicrobiales bacterium. GTDB lineage: Bacteria > Actinomycetota > Acidimicrobiia > Acidimicrobiales > UBA8190 > Bog-564. The sequence goes on along the minus strand of JBELAS010000263.1, from coordinate 1,175 downwards.
TAGCGCCTTTGGCATTGTCACCGACCTGACCACAGCCGGCTACGTCGTCAAAGACAAGGACGGCCGTCGCAACCGCTATCACATACAGACCCATCTGCCCCTGCCAGAAGCCATCGGCCGAGAGCGGACGATTGGCGAGGTGCTGGGACTACTCGTCGACACCAGAGCTCGTAGGCGACCTGGGGGCCACGGTGGCCCGGGCCGAGCGTCGTTGCAGATGTGAGCTATCACAAGGTCCCGACACCTCAGGGTGGTCGTCCGTGCAGTTCTCCAACCCAGTGCCGACCATCTCATCTAGATGAGTCGGCCAGTACTCTTTCGCACCTTGGTAGAGGCATCGCGAGATCCGGTCCGGTCCATGGCTGGGACGGCACGGGAGCTCTCACACCGATCAACCACTACGCGACGATGTTCTCCGGGATGGGGATGAACGACGTCGACGGCACCGAGTGGTACTTCCCGCAGCGCCTGACAGTCGACACGGGGGCGGTGGACCTCGTGCCGTTCCTGGAGAGGATCAGCGTTCACCAGTAGTTTCTGCTCGGCTGATCCGCCTCCCGCGGGTACGCAGGCCGTTCCTACTGTGAGCCGCGCGAACAGAGGAGGGATCCCATGGACGGGAGTGCACGCATGGACAATGTCCGGCTCGGGGTGCTCGGTGCCGGGAACATCGCCGACCTGAACGTCGCAGGGTATCTCGAACACCCCAACTGCGAAGTGCTGGCGGTTTGCGACATCGATTCAGGTGTCGTCTGTGAGGCAGGGAAGCGTTGGCGTGTGCCCAGGGTCTACTCGGACATCGATGACCTCCTCTCCGACGAGGACATCAGTGCGGTCGAGATCCTCACGCCCACGCACCTGCACCACGCCCATATCCGTGCAGCTCTCGAAGCCGGCAAGCACGTCTCGGTACAGAAGCCCATCACCAACTCCGTCGACGAGGCTCTCGAGCTCGGCCGCATGGCCGAGGAGGCAGGTCTCACCTTGCGAGTGAGCGAGTGCCTCGCTCACTACCCGCCGCTCGAGCTCGCCAAGCAGTTGATCGTCGAGGGTGCGATCGGCCGACCGACAGGCTTGCGCATCCACACGGTCGTGGGCCAGACAGACTCCTCGTTCCAGGCGAACCTACGCCCGGAAGGCTACGGCTGGCGCCTCGACGGCCGCAGCCCTGGCGG